>JAAUPT010000240.1 GCA_012032965.1 Nitrospira sp. | reverse complement strand
TGCTGGGCAAGGGGTCGTGAGGTGTGTGATTCTTCCCCTGTTGGAAGTCCGAATCACCGTTCCAGCGGGTATTTCGAGGCGTGTCAGTCGTTTTAGTATGACTGGAAGAGAGTTGCTGCTGGATATTCTCAACGGACGGAACGGAAGGCTCAGCCAAGGCGGTTTCTCTATGAGGGATCTCATCCATGGTGTGAACTGAGGTCTCCTGATCGGGGGATCGAGACATCCACATGAGGCTAAGTTTCTGGCAAAGGAACTCGGCGACCCAGGCCTGATCGATAGGGTCCATGTCATGGGCTTCAATCGCAAATTCATGATTGTTCACCCAGAGCACGGTTGCCCGTTGGATACGAAGCGGGGTGGACCGTTCCGGGATGGACACCTGTAGCATCAACTGCATACCGGGTACGACTGGCATTGACCCGGCAAGTCGCCAGCCGAGGGAGGTCAGATCTAAGACGGTCCCCTCTGCGAGAAGCTCATCATTTCCATAGAGCACGGGCCACTTGACTGGAAACCGACTATAGCGGCGCACTGGATTTAGCCTGTTCGTCATGGGTGCTCCTTTCGCTTGTGTCCGTCGTTCTCATAGACCAAGCGTAGCAGCGACCTTAACCGAGCGCATTCCCCGAAATATCTGCTACGAAAGAGGGGGGTCCTCATTCTGGACACAGAGCCTGGTTGCAGTGGCTCTCAGGTGGAATAAAGCATCGTCCACCGAATTCATAAAATGCCAAGATGGTGTTGTTCGCACTGCCAAGCCGATCATATTGATGTTGCTGATTATTTCGTCAAACGTGAATTCCAATGGGCAGACCGTAAACGCCTTATGGTATCTTGGTCTCATCGACCGGTAGCAAGACCTGGCCGTGAAAGAAGAGGCGAAGCGATGAAGCTCACAGGACCGGCTGTCGAACAATTAAAAACGTTGATCGTTGAGCATCCTGAGGATCCCATCGTGAGGGTGCAGGTTAAGGATGTGGACGACCAACGGCTGGCCTTCAGTATCACGCTGGAAGATCGAGTTCAGCCGGACGATCAAGCACAGACAATCGACGGTCTGACAGTGGCCGTCCCTACGGCTAGTGCGGCACGTATGGAGGGCATCACCATGGATTACCAGGACCCGGGCGGATTCAAATTCCACCACACCAACCACCAGGATGAACCTCCACTCGATCTCATCAAGTTGAACTGATCTGCCGTGCGCTCTCTTTACACATTGCGCTGTCCTTCGAATCCCTCCTAGAATACAACGTTCGAAAAGTTGCCAGCCATTTACTTGTTGTGGATCACGAATCATGCCGTCCAACGACAAGAAGAAAGTCGAAGCTGCTCGCGCCAACACGGGCCAAATTATAGAGCAGGCGCCAAAACTCTTAGCTGGGCTGCTTGCGATTAGTGGCGTGGCGTATTTGGCAGGATCACTGTATACGAGATCGTATTTTGCCGAGTTTGGAGCCTCATGGATCTTGGATGAAGTTCCAACGGCGATCTACTTTAGCCAAAGCTGGATTCCGCTCCTGTTGATTCTCTTTGTCGGCTACCTGGCCACAACGAACCTTGCGCTGATTGGGAACCAAGGCAATCTCGCAGTGACTAAACGGTTCAAGGTGTCAGTAGCAACGGTTCACTATGGCCCATGGCTCTTAGTCGGGCTCCTCACCATAATTCCATTGCTCACTGGATTCGGCTCGGTAACCCCTGCCATTGTCCTGTCGGTCGCTGCGATAGCCCTTCTTCTACTATTGTGTGCGTCAACACTTGAACTCCTGGTCGTGCAGTTTGCCAAGGGACACCGGCACATTGATTTGTCGATGGCGTATCTGGCTCTCGCCGTGATTGTCGCTGGCCTCTATGTTGTGCCGGTGCAGCTCGGCATGAACTGGGCACGCGTTGATAAACAAACATCATCCAACCTATTCAAGGTGTATCTTCTCGATGAGAAAGCCAAGGAGTACAGAATTCTGTTCGCGGCTGGTGAAAAGGTCTATGTTTTTCCGAGCAAGTACGAAGGGCAACATCCTCCAGTCATAGCGACGGCAGCTTCTAAAGTGACGTTCATCCCTTCCGATAGCCAATCCGACTAAAGTTATGAGAGGGAGAGACCTTTCTTCTCAGCCGGCACCAAGTTGCTGACGTCGGCCGTCTCCTGGGTCGTTCTGCACATCTGCGAACATTCTATGCGTCATTCCAATCGTGAGCGTCCCTGGTCCCTACTTTGCAGACTTGCTGTTTCACGACAGTGCAAGGGCATAAACTGGTGCATAATGCGCCAGACGTGTGGGTTCGCTGTGGCAATTTGAGACAGGTAGGTTCATTTTCTCTTCCGTATCTGGAGCAAAGATGACTGAAGAATGGGGTGCAATTCTTGTCGTCGATGACGACGCCGATATGCGGGAGTTGGCTTACGACATGCTGAAAGATCGTGGGCACCAAGTCAACACGGCTGGAAGCGGTGAGGAAGCTCTGAAGCAATTGGCCGAAGCGGACTATGCGGTCGTCCTCACGGATCTTCGCATGAAAGGGATGGAGGGGCTCGAATTGTTAGGCCGTATTAAACGGATGTATCCCGACATCAACGTCATCCTCATGACAGCATTCGGCTCAGTGGAGACTGCCGTCGAGGCGATGAAACATGGAGCCAGCGATTACCTCACCAAGCCGGTCAAAAAGGATGAGTTGGTTCGAGTCATCGAGCGAGTCGTTCGAGAAGCTTCCCTGCGGCGCGAAGTCAGCCGTCTCCGGAAAGAAGTCCATAAGGAATACAGTTTCCATCACATCTTGGGCAAGAGTAAACCGATTCAGGCGGTCTTCGATCTGATTCGCCGAGTCGCCGATAGTCCGACCAACGTCCTGATCACGGGAGAGAGCGGAACCGGGAAAGAGTTGGTGGCGAAAGCCATTCACTACAATAGCGATCGAAAAGACGCACCATTTATTCCTGTAAACTGCGCGGCGATTCCGGAACAGCTCCTGGAGAGCGAACTATTCGGCCACATGCGCGGCGCGTTCACCGATGCAAAGCTGGATAAGCGGGGATTATTTGAAGAGGCTCAGAAAGGCACGTTGTTTCTTGATGAAATCAGTGAGTTGCCGCTCATGCTGCAGGCCAAAATTTTGCGGGCAATCCAAGAAAAAGAAATCAGGCGGGTGGGAGCCACCAAACCGATCTCGGTCGATGTGCGAATTATCGCCGCCACCAACCTGAATCTCAGCGAGGAAGTGAAGAACAAACGATTCCGAGAGGATCTCTATTATCGACTCAATGTGATTGAGTTGAAGTTGCCACCACTCCGAGAACGGCGCGAAGACATCCCGCTCTTGGTGACGGCTTTTCTAAAAAAGTGCGGCGAGGCGCGCGGGAAAGAAGTGAAAGAGGTGAACGAATCGGCCTTGGCGATGTTAATGGACTACGCCTGGCCCGGCAATGTGCGGGAACTGGAGAATGTCATTGAGCGGGCGGTCACGTTGAGTCGAAGTGAGAAAGTTTCACCGGATGATTTACCTGCGGCAGTCCAAGGCGCTCGTGGTGACCGGCGTGTGCTGGACGAAGCGGCCGAAAAAACCCTCCCCTTACATGAGCTCGAAAAAGAGTATATCAAGAAGATCCTCGACAAATCCGGCGGCAATAAGTACCAAGCCGCTCACGCCCTTGGCATCGACCGAAAGACCCTGTATCGTAAGCTCGCCGAAATCGAAGGGAAGTCTCATCCAGAGGAATGACAACCTCTATCTGATCATCAGATCAGGATTGGCGTCGACTAATCCTAACGTAGGCCGGGATGGATCACGTGAAGCTCGTGGACAGGCATATTATGCGTGTTGTGCCGTGGTTGATTCCCTTTCTCACGATCGGAATTTTTGTCATCGACCTGCTCGCCCCGGTCGGAATTGCTGTGTCGATTCTGTATGCCATCCCACTACTACTGACACGCTTCTCACCCCGCTCGCGAATCCCCCTCTATTTCGCGGCTGCAGCCACTGTGCTGACCTGGATCGACCTTCTGGTCAAACCGACTGGTGTCCCGATTCCCTACGCGGTATCCAACCGCGCATTAGGCACGATGCTCATCTGGGGCATTGCCATAGAATTGATCCGGTATACACAGACGCAGCAGGAATTGAAGTCCGCACGTCTCGAGCAAGCCCATGCCGAGGCACAGAAACACGGTATCCCGCTGACGTCGCTTGTGCGCGTCGGGCACAATGCAGCCCGGGCAATTCTGGAATCCGCTCGCGAACGGCAATGCGAGCTCATCGTGATGGGTTGGAAGGGTTATTCTACGACCGCCCAA
>JAAUPT010000239.1 GCA_012032965.1 Nitrospira sp. | reverse complement strand
TCTTCAGTTCCGTTCCTCGACGATGTGCTCATCCCTGCCTGGGTTTCGGTGCCACTTACGTTGATGGTGATTGTCGGCGTTACAAACGCCGTGAATCTCTCGGACGGACTTGATGGTCTGGCCGGAGGTTTGTCGCTCATCAGCTTCGCCGGTATCGCGTATTTAGCCTTTCAAGCCAACGAGACCTTGGTGGTTTTGCTGACGGTGTCTGTTCTTGGGAGCCTGCTCGGGTTTCTTAGGTTTAACACCCATCCGGCCAGAGTTTTCATGGGCGATGCCGGCAGTCAATTCCTCGGACACTACCTGGCGGTTGCCGCCATTCTGCTGACCGACGCGACCAGGACGGCCTACGGTCCGCTCTTAGCGCTCTTCTTATTGGGGATACCTTGCTGGATACGGTCGGAGTCATGATCCACCGCTCCGTGCAAGGACGATCGCCGTTCGTTGGTGATCGGAGTCATGTCCACTACCGATTGTTGGTTTCCGGGCTGACGCACGGACAGGCGGTGACCGTTATTTATGTCGTTCATGCCCTCATGGTGGGCTGCGCATATGTTCTTCGCTGGCAATCTGATGTGGTATTGGCTGCAGTGTACCTGGTATTTGCGGTCGGGCTGTTTAGTCTCTTTGTTCGTATCCCGCAGACAAGCGCCCCAGTTGAGGCTCACTCACCATCGGTCACCGAACGTCATGGACTGCGCCTTTCCCGCCAATGGGCGATCGGCGAAGTCTCCCTCACGATCTTGTATCTGGCGATTCCGATGTACTTGATCGGATCCATCGTCGTCCCTCGTGAGATTCCAGCAGATGCCGGTTTCGTTGCAGGGGCCTTGACGGTTGCGGTGCTCGCCTCGTTCTTTCTGCCCTCCGCAGCTCCTTGGGCCGTGCGGGCCGCCTTGTATATCGGTAGCACATCGTTGATGTACTACAGCGACGTATTCCCTCGTGAGGTCATGGTCGAGGTTCTCACCCCGGTCAACGTGGGAGTTGCCACGCTGGCCGTGCTGGTTGTCCTGGCTATTCGCTTGGTCGGGGAGGAACGGTTCCAAACGACTCCATTGGATTACCTTATCATCTTGTTCGCGGGGGTCATGCCGTTTCTGCCTGGCATGACCGTCGGCGATGTGCCAATGGGGCTTCTGACGGCGAAATTGATCGTGCTGTTCTTTGCCTTCGAATTGTTGTTGAACATACGCTCGTCTGCAGTGACGCGCCTGGGTGTCGTATCTCTGGTGATGCTAACCGGTGTGATGCTGCGCGCCTGGTGGCCGTAAGATGAAAACAGAGGAGAATAGACATGAAGCCATTTGTCGCTCTTGGACTGGTCCTTGTCGTTGCCGTGGGGCTCAGCGCATGTGGGGGTGCCGAAGAACGTAAGGCCAAGTATCGCCTGAAGGCGCAGGAGTATTTTCAGGAAGGAAATTTTCCCAAAGCCCGAATTGCGTTGAGGAATGTGCTCCAGATCGACCCCAAGGATGTCGACGCCTACTTCCTCTACGCCCAAGTCGAAGAAAAGGAGCAGAACTGGCGCAATGCGTTCGCAGGCTATCAGCAGGTCGTCGAACTCAATCCGGATCATGATCAGGCCCAAGTCAAACTGGCGAAGTACTACCTCGAGGTGCGGGCGTTAGATCAAGCAAGGGAGGTTACGGATCGGTTGTTGGCGAAACAACCGGATTATGTTCCCGCGCAGGCTATCATGATTGCCATCACAGCCCTCTCCGACCATGTGAAAGAGGCAGTCAGCCAAGCGGAAAGGCTGATTACTGCCGCGCCGACGGAGGTGGATGCGGCACTGCTGATTGCGGCGCTCTACACATCGGTTCAGAGGACGGGAGAGGCGATCCCCTTCTGCGCCGAGCCTTGGAGGTCCATCCAGACAATCTTGAGTTGCTGGATGTGTTGACGACCACACTGATCAAGCAAGGTCAAAAGGCAGAGGCTGAGACGATCAAGCTCGCGAGGACGGAGCGTCAATTGGAGCCGACGTGTTCAATCACCAATTGCGCCAAGTCTCGTTCTATGACGGACAACAACAATACGACAAGGCAGAAACCATCTTACGGGAAGCGATTCGAGTGGAGCCGGACAACGAGAAGCGCTGGTTGTCATTGGCGGAATATATCGGGGAAGCGTCGTGGTGTGGGGCAGGGAGAAGGCGTATTGCAAGAGGCACGAAAGGAGCTCCCGCACAACGGCAAGATATGGCTGGCTCAGGGCAGCCTGTATGAATCAACCCGACGAGTCGACAAGGCACGCGAACTCTATCGTGAAATGGAGACGGCGTTTAAAGGAAAGCCTGAGGCCTCCGAAGCGCAGGTGAAGCTTGCGAGTCTGGATTGGGCCGAAGGAAAGGTCGAGGAAGCCGAACAGAACGTTCACGCCGTGCTCCAAGAAAACTCGCGCTCGAGCGACGCCCTGTTGCTGAGGGGAAAGATCGCGCTTCAGCGAGGCAACGGGAAGGACGCCATTCTCGATTTTCGATCTGTCTTAAAGGATCAACCGGAAATGGCAGAAGGGCATGTTCTCCTGGCTCGAGCACATCTGCTGACCGGTGAACCGACGTTGGCACGTGAAAGTCTGGATAAAGCCCTTACATTCAAGCCGATGCTGACGGAGGCACAGACCTTGTTGGCGGGACTTGATGCAGCTGCCGGTCAGTTCAAGGAGGCGAAACAACGGCTGGATCCATTACTTGAGCGAGAACCAGGCAATGTGGCGCTTCTGGGCATGCTGTTTCAGCTTCAGCTGCAGGAAAAAGATTGGAATCATAGCCAAGAGACGCTCAAACGGCTGCGCCAGGCCGGGGCTGATGAAGCCCTCGCCAGCCTAGCGGAAGGGCACATGGCACTTGCCCAGCAACAGTGGGATTCGGCCGAGGCTGCATACACCAAGGCCGCTCAGCGCCGGCCATCGGCGGCCGAGCCGCTCATGGCCCTCGTACAGCTTGATGTGCGGCGCGGCCGTATGCCCAAGCCTCAACAGCGCCTGGAGTCCATTCTGGCCAAGTCTCCGGAGCATCCCTACGCCGCAGGATTTCTCGGTGAACTGTTGCTCACGAAAGGAGAGTCGGCTGCGGCTGTATCCCAGCTGGAGACCGCCGCTCGTGTGAACCCAAAATGGACGACTCCCTGGGTGCATCTCGCCCGACTTCATCAGGCACAGAAGCACACGGCGGAAGGTGACGCGGTGCTGCGAAAGGGCTTGGAAGTAAGTCCGGAGAATGAACAGCTGCGTCTCTTGCTAGCGATGAGTCTGTCATCCCAGGGTCATCATGATGAAGCCATCGGCCATTACGAGATGGTCTTGAAACGCGCTCCTTCGTCGCTTGTGGCGGCGAACAATCTTGCAGCGGCGCTGGTCGACCACAAAGGCGATCCACAGAGCCTTGGACGAGCCTTGGCGCTGAGTCGTGGGTTTGAATCGCAGAAAGCGAATCCCTATCTCCTCGACACGCTGGGATGGGCTCACCATAAGCTCGGTCATGGGGCCGATGCCGTGCGGGTACTGCAGCAGGCTACGGCAATGGCACCTGAGCATCCGATTCTCAACTATCACCTGGGTGCCGCCTATGTGAAGGTCGGGAGGGGAACGGATGCGGTGACTCACCTCAAGAAAGCGGTGGCATCCGGAAGTCCGTTCGACGGCTTGAATGATGCCAAAACATTGCTTGGAGAAGTAGCAGGATGATGATCATGTTGCGACCCTTGGGCAGACGTTGGGTAAGTCGCGCAGCTGTCGTGACGACGTGCGTCTGTCTTTTAATGCTCAGCGACGGCCGGCAGCTCTTGGCGGAACCGGTGATTGGCGAGCCAACCAACGTCGAGCCCACCTATCTATTGGGTCCGGAAGATATCCTGAAGGTGGCCGTGTGGAAAGATGAACAATTGACGCAAGAAGCCGTGGTAAGACCGGATGGGATGATTTCATTCCCCCTCATCGGAGAGGTTCAGGCCTCAGGTCGCACGGTGGAAGATGTCCGCAGTGAGATTACGCTGCGTCTAACGAAATATCTCCCGAATCCCAATGTGACCGTGACGGTGCTGAAGGTCCTCAGCTACCGCATCTATGTGTTGGGACGGGTCAATAAACCGGGTGAATATCAAGCGGGACACCATACCGATGTATTGCAGGCGTTGAGCATGGCCGGTGGGTTGACGCCCTATGCTTCCGAGAACAAGATTAAGATTATTCGTCGAAATGGAACCGAAGAGCTGGTGTTTCCCTTCCGCTATGGCAATGCAAAGAAGGGACAAGACTTACACCAGAACATTCTTCTCCAGCGTGGCGATGTTGTGATGGTGCCTTGACGGG
>JAAUPT010000238.1 GCA_012032965.1 Nitrospira sp. | reverse complement strand
GCTTACTTCAAGAGATACAAGCCGCCGTCCTTCAAGAAGGGGCGAGCCTTGGTCCGATCCTACTGAAGCTCCGACTCTTGGCCGCTCGGATTGGCAGTCAACCGCTTGCAGAGTGGGTGAGGCACGAATCTGAGGGCTATCCCCGAGACGCTGACTTGCCAACTTATCGATTCGTCCCGGTTAGCTATACCGCCACATTCTCAGGTCCATTTGGCTCAAGCATCAACAACGCCCCAGTTTCACCCTACTTGATCGAGAAGTTTGCCGGAAAACACTGGGTTAGGCATGAGGTGCGAGAAAGCATCGCCGCCGTTGATGACCTATTGGCCACTAGCGATAAGGGCGGCGACCTAGGTATCAACGCCGCGGACCTGATCCTCATGCTTCAAGGCAAGGTCTATCCAGACTACGCATGTAACTCTGTCACAGGTCGCATCTCCAGATCCTCGCTCGCGGCGATTCGCCACTCGGTGCAGAGTCGTGTACTTGAACTTACCTTAGAGTTGGAGAAGTCAGTTCCTGATGCTGCCGCGGTAACGATTGGTCCACCTGTAATCCCGTCGGCGCCTAGTGCAGCAGCAGCAACCCAGATCGCGCAACAGATCATCTACGGCAATTTCACGTCGATCGCAGCCACTGGAGAAGGGGCAGTCTTCCAGATCGCCGTCGCGCCGAACGACACAAAGAGCCTAGCAACGTTCCTTGCTCAATCTGGCATGGACGAAAAGGATGCACGAGAACTTGCAGCCATCGCAGCATCGGAGAAGCCCGACAGCGACGCTGAGCCTATGGGGCCAAAGGCCCGAAAATGGCTGCTGGAAAACCTTAAGAAGGCAGCATCAGGTACCTGGAAGATGGGGCTCACCGTTGCTACAGACGTAGTCAAGGAAGCTCTACTCAAGTACTACGGCCTGAAGTAGGCAGTGAGCCGTTGCGAATGACGCCTAACCCCTCGCTCAAGCGGAGCGCCAACGGCAGGCCGCTTAGCTAGAACGTTCTGCGGCAACGCAAGACTGGGATCTTAGTAGAGGTCTGTATTAGAGATCGTTCTAGCGAGCCTCCCGGGATAGTCTTAAAGGAGTTCCGACTCGATGAATGAACCTCATCAAGAAGATCCGGTGGAGGATCATGAGTCGCCTTTCTCGATTCTCGAGGATCTGGGTGCGCTTCAGTCATTCTCTTCCGAGATCTCGAGCAACCTTCGATTTATAGTGGACAAAGTCTGGGAGAATGCACGATTCTTCACGACCCTCAGTTCTGCATTGCTTACCTTCTCTGCTGCAGCGCTTGCGAAGGGCTGGCTGGATAAACCCGCCAGTTGCATAAGAAATCCGCTCGAACTCGTGCAACCAGCTGACAGCATGCGACTTGCCGCCTAATCTCTCATTTCGGCCAACCCCACTCCCGGTGAGGTTACCCAACACGCGACTTTTTCGGTGAAAGAAAGAAAAATGGCAGCCTTCTTGAGGTATACTTTGCGAATGATCAAAACCGCAAGGTTCCCCAGGAGGACTGCCGCCGTGAAGCTTACCAGAAAGCTTGTCCAACGCCGAGCCCGCACGTTGCCCCGCCTCCAGTTTGCCGACCAACAGCTCAGCTCGTTCTCCGGCATTCTCCTCTTCCAGGCGCTGTTCCGACGCCTCCTGCTGAAGGAGCGGCTTCGGGCTTGCTTCCGGCATCTCGGGGGCACGCCGGCCTATGACCGCGGCCTCGTGCTGCTCGGCCTCATCGTCCATGTCCTTCTGGGGTACCGTACCCTGCGCGAGATGGCCTGGTATCGCGACGATCCCATGGTGCTGCGCTTGCTGGGTCTGCGCCGCCTGCCCGACGTGGCCACCGTCAGCCGTGCCCTCACCCAGGTCGACAGCCGGGTGATCGAGGGGCTGCGCCAGCTTTGCCGCAACCTCGTTCGAGATCGGTTGCTCGCGCTGCGGCCACGTAGAGTCACCCTTGACTTCGACGGTTCTGTCCAAGGGACCTGCCGGCATGCCGAAGGCTCGGCCGTAGGCTACAACCGGCGAAAGAAGGGACAGAGGAGCTACTACCCGCTGTTGTGCACCGTGGCACAAACCGGCCAGGTCTTCGACGTCCACCACCGGCCCGGAAACGTCCACGACTCCAACGGGGCTGAGGCCTTCATCGAGCACTGCATCCGCGAGATCCGCCAGGCTCTTCCGGGCGTTGTCGTCGAGATCCGCATGGACGGTGCCTTCTTCAGCGATGCCCTGGTCTCGAGGCTCCGCGAACAGGGTGTGGAGTTCACGATCTCGGTGCCCTTCGAGCGGTTCCCCGACCTCAAGGGGCGCATCGAAGGGCGCCAGCGGTGGTGGCGGGTCAACGACCAGGTCGCCTACTTCGAGCTGCGGTGGAAGCCCCAAAGCTGGAAGCGACGGGCTCGCTTTCTCGCCATTCGAAGGACCCGATCCGTCCAGCGCAAAGGCCCACTGCAATTGGATCTCTTTGTTCCCCAAGCCGAGGAATACGCCTTCAAGGTGGTGATCACCAACAAGGGGATCTCGCCCCGGCACGTGGTGGCGTTCCACGAGGGCAGGGGGGCTCAGGAAGCGATCTTCGGCGAGCTCAAGTCCGAGGGGCAGATGGACTACGTTCCGGTGCGCACGCTCCACGGGAACCAGGCGTACTTGCTGGCGACGATCCTGGCGCACAACCTGAGCCGCGAGCTTCAGATGCAAGTTCGAGCGCCGCAGCGCAGAACCACGGAGAAACGAGCGCCCTTGTGGTCCTTCGAGCGACTCGCGACCCTGCGCCGCCGACTCGTCCAGCGCGCCGGCCGACTGACCTGGCCTCAAGGAGTCCTCACGCTCACGCTCGGTGTAGGGCCGGCTGTTCAACATGATTTTGTGGAGTATCTCGGGAGGCTTGAAGCCGCCTGATGCTCCGCGGGACTTATGCAACGATCAGGTTACCAAGCGCCACTGGCGATACCAGGCGCCCCGGGTCTGTGACGTCGCAACAGGGGCCGCTACCTCTTCGAACAAACGCCGCATGGGGGCCGAACCCAAACGGCTGCGGGCTTGCGAGATCCCGGACCGCCCCGTCTGGCGGATCCGATCGACAGAAAAACCCAGCCAGCGAAAAGCTTCCATCAGACAGCGCAGAACCTCGCCGTAGGAAACACCCATGTAGAGCGCCAAAGCGATCACGTAGTACACCACCAGGTGCGCCGGGAGCTGACGCTGGCGTCGACTCTCTCGGCCCTCTTGCCGGAGCACCTCCCGGACCACTGATGGGGGGATCTTCTGCGCGATGACTCCCAAACTCACGTAGTCCGTCACCCGGGTCCCAGCGGGGAGCTCAGCCACAGTTCGAGCCATGACATACTCTCCTTTTCGGGAGAGTCTACATCGATTCTTGACCTAAGTGAACAGTATTGGGGCTAGCAGTCCGCTAAACAGCACTTACCTCCTTGCCCCAAGATCCAGTCTCAGGGAAGGCTTTGGTAGTAGCTGCGGCCCAGCCGCACTTCCCAATCTTCTAACATTCTTATTGTTCTTTAAAAACTACAACAACGCTAATGTCTCTTGCGGACAAAAATATTTATTAATCCTCCAACACCTCCGCGCCGCCCCACCCTTCAAGAGCCCGAATGACCCCCATCATATGGCGGTACTCCTGCAAGACTCTCTCCGGAAACGCACAGAAGGTCTTATCGAGGTACCCCTCGCAACTAATCTTAATTCCTCTCTCAAGGCCAGGCAAGCTCAGACTTCCATTTACTTGAACTGTCTTCCTCTCTATTAGCTGGTTCAATTCACCTTCCCATCTATACCGGAATCCTTCGTGGGGATATTTTCCCATCAACGCCGCTTCGGCATCTGGAATCTCCACCCGAAGGTGGAGTTCGTAGAAGACCTGCGCCCCTCCAAGAAGCTTCTTTTTCTCGCGCTTTGACCGGGCCACATGCAATCTCATTCACCGCCCTCCTTCGTTGATGAAGATATTTTTTCAAGGAATCCACCGCGCGCCGCCTACAAACTCAGCGACCGACACGGCCGTAAAGAGACATCCCTTAGCTGATTGCGTCGAACCCGGTCAATCTCATTTATTGCTTGGCATCCTTCTCCGCAGCCGGCACTGCCGCCGCTAGAAGCTATCCCAAAACCTGTTTGAGTAGCAGAAGAGTGCAGCCGATGTGGAGGAACCCTTGAAACAGAATCGCGGACTTCTCCCAGCGAATGCAAAGGCGGCGGAAGTGCTGGAGCCAGGCGATGGTGCGTTCGACTTTCCAGCGACGTTTGTAGCGACGCAGGGGCCGACCGTCTTGGGTCTTGTTCTCAGGAAGTCGGTTTCGCCTGT
>JAAUPT010000014.1 GCA_012032965.1 Nitrospira sp. | reverse complement strand
CGGCACCTATCTCATTACCCCTGAACACTTGAGCGGTGATAAACCGGTTCGTTTTCTCGGCGTGGCTGCTGAAAATGAGGGGATGTCAGGCACACCGTCTTCACCGTACGAGCCCGACTCACCGTACGAACCCGTGCAGTGATATGAAACCTGTCATCGGCGTGACACCAGACTTCCATGCTGGTGACAGGAAAGATATGGGCGGACCGGAACCCACCTACTTCCTGCGGGCCAGGTATATTCGAGCCGTCGAAGAACTCGGGGGCATTCCTCTGATCCTACCACTCGTAGCTGATCATGCTGCTCGACGACGGCTTCTCGATGGCGTTGATGGACTTCTGCTCACAGGGAGCGGGCCGGACCTTTCACCAAGGCTCTACGGTGAAAGGAAGCGCTACAAGTTTCCGATCGTCAACGATCGTCGCGCCGATTTCGAACTGGAGGTAGTGCGCCAGGCTAGAATACGGGAGCTTCCACTCTTGGGGATCTGTGGGGGAATGCAGAGCATGAATGTGGCGTGTGGAGGGAGCCTCTTTCAGGATATTCCCGCACAAGTCCCGAGCGCGATGGACCATCGTCAGAAAACGAAGGCGATCCATATCGCTCATGCGGTCACGATCGCACCCAAGAGCTTGCTGAGAAGGGTGATCGGAAGTGACACCCTCATGGTGAATAGCTCACATCATCAATCGGTTAAAAAGGTTGCACCATCACTTATCGCAAGCGCCCTTGCACCCGATGGAATCGTCGAGGCGATCGAGTCGTCTGCCCATCGATTTATGCTTGCGGTTCAATGGCATCCTGAATTCTTATTCGAGGGCCATGTCGCGCATCGCCGGTTATTTAAAGCCTTGTTACGGGCGCTCGTCTGACTCGCACATGAGCCGTGTTGACCATTTTAAGCTGCCGTCACCATTCTGTATTACCATTCCCTTGCCGTCTATTAACCTGATGAAAAGATTCCGGCTATTGATTCGGTCGGATCGAACTCTCACATTTTGGGCCTAGGAGCGACCGTGAGCAACCCCCTGCTTCGGACGAATCCATCGATCAAATTCTGGCGGATGCCGATCGCCCAGAGCACCGGCTTAAGAAAACGTTGACGGCCTGGGACCTGACCGCCCTTGGAATCGGTGCGATTATCGGGACTGGCATCTTTGTTCTGGTTGGTACGGCCATAGTCGGTGACTCGCTCCGTCCAGGAGCGGGGCCTGGGATTGTGCTGTCCTTTGTCCTATCCGGCTTCACGTGCGCATTAGCCGCCCTCTGCTACGCCGAATTCTCTGCGATGATCCCGGTAGCCGGGTCGGCCTACACCTTTTCCTATGCCACGCTTGGGGAGTTTCTCGCCTGGTTGACGGGGTGGAATCTGGTTCTGGAATATGGTGTGGCCTGCGTCGCTGTCGCGATCGGCTGGTCTGGTTACTTTACCAACTTGCTCAAGCTCGCAGGTCTGGAACTACCGTATTGGGCGACCAACCCACCGCATTGGGCTGGAGGGCCTGAAGGGAGCATCGCGAATTTCCCCGCTGCGATCATCGTGTTGTTAGTCACCGCCATCCTCGTCATGGGCATTAAAGAAAGTGCTCGTGCTGCCGGAGTGATCGTCATTTTGAAACTTGCGGTGATCCTGTTCTTTATCGCCGTCGGGGCTCCTGCTGTGAGTGCCGAGAATTGGACACCCTTCATGCCGAATGGGTTTGAAGGAGTTCGCGCCGCCGCCGCGATTATCTTTTTGCCTACATCGGTTTTGACGCCGTTTCGACTGCCGCAGAGGAGGCTCGGAACCCCCAGCGAGACGTTCCATTAGGGATCCTTTGTTCATTGGCTGTGTGCACGGTGCTCTATATCTCTGTCGCCGCCGTCCTTACCGGCTTGGTCCCTGCGAGCCAAATTGACATTCACGCTCCGGTCGCCGAGGCGCTGAGTCTCGTTGGATTTAAATGGGGCGCTGCCATTGTGGCGATTGGGGCCGTGGCAGGCATTACGGGTGTGCTGGTCGTCATGATGCTTGGACAGATCCGTGTGTTCTTTGCGATGTCACGTGACCAACTTCTGAGTCCAGGGTTGTCCAAAGTTCATCCGACATTCGGGACCCCGCATCGTGCGACGATTTTGACTGGGGTGGCTGTCGCAGTATTGGCAGCGTTCTTCCAAATCGGGGAAGCAGCCGATATGACCAACATTGGCACCTTCTTCGCCTTTGTATTGGTCAGTTTCGGTGTCATGCTGCTTCGATATACGAAGCCCGATCAAGCTCGACCCTTTCGCCTTCCATTTATGCCTCTTGTACCGATCTTGAGCATCGCAGCGTGTCTCTACCTTATGGCTGGATTGCCGCAGGCGACATGGATCCGCTTTGTGGTCTGGACTATCATCGGCATTCTGGTCTATGTGGGCTATGGTATGAAGCACAGCAGATTGGCTGTCCAGGCTGCCAACCGTGATTCAACGAACGGGTGAGTTGTGCACGAGCTTCCGAGAGGAGGCTAGACGGCTTTCCGGACGGCTGTGTCGCAGAAGGAGGAGCTGTGATAGTCGCGTCTGCATCAGGGGGTGTGGTTGCTTCTTCCGTTGTTGCTGGAGCAGCCGGAGTCGGTGGTGCGGGAGCGGCAGATTCCGGCACAGCTGCGGGTGTAGCTGGGGGAGCAGGCTTGGGAGGGGGTGCCGCTGGCTTTGGTGGAGCGGGTTTTTCGGGCTTAATCCCTTTTTCCCACGCCGGACCCGAATACATGGTTGTCGTTAAACCATTGGTTTTCCATTTTTCTTCAAAATCAGCAGCAGCTTTGTTTGGTGTTTCTCCAATTCCCATGACATCGTTCCAAGGGTAGACCTTGGGTCCAATTTGGCACTCGGATTCGGTACGCCGCAAATACAGTGCGATCGGATTACCCCTGTAGGGTCCGAGAAAGATATGGACGGATCCGACGTACTCGAGCAATGAGGCCATAAGGCCCTCCCAAGGAATGCTCATGATGCCACAAGAGGTGACAAAGGGGCAAGGCTGCTGGAGAAGTAGATCTGTCGCGATATGGGTTAATCCTACGAGGTTGATCTCAGGTTTTGGGAATGAAAAAGAGACTGTGATCAGACGTCCGTCTTCCCGAGTCGTTCTCGAGCTTGGTAGATGGAACGCAAGAGAGTCCGATGGCTTCGGCAGCCGACTACGAGTCTTGCATCAGAAATCGTCACCGGTCGATAGGAACGCAAGAACCGCTCTTTTAATCGTCGGATCCGAGCAAAGGATTGTGCCAGTCGTCCTTCAGAAAGGTCACCGGAGGTTGCGGCTTTCTCAACGGCGTGAAAGGCCGTGACGATTCTGTTACGATCTTTGCAGATCAATGGCATGTCGCAGCCGGCCTGAATGGCCTGCACGGTTGCATCTCCAATGCCGTAATGATCGATAATGGCATGCATCTCGAGATCGTCCGTCAGGACAACGCCGTCATAATACAACTCTTCACGAAGGAATCTCCCGATGATCGTTGGAGAGAGCGTCGCTGGGCGAGTCTCGTCCAGAGCCCTATAGACAACGTGGGCGGTCATCAATGTGGCCACACCGTTCGCAACCGCGTGTCGAAAAGGAGGAAACTCAATGTGTTCGAGTCGTGCCCGATGCGCCGTCACGATAGGCAATTCTTTATGCGAGTCCGAGTTGGTGTCACCATGCCCAGGAAAGTGTTTTCCACAGGCGACGATATCATGGTCCTGAAGTCCCCCCACAGTGGCCAATCCTAATTCAGACACGATATCAGGGTTTGCGCCGAATGCCCGATCGCCGATCACCGGATTCAAGGGATTGCTGTTCACATCCAGTACGGGAGACAT
This sequence comes from Nitrospira sp., assembly GCA_012032965.1. Lineage (GTDB taxonomy): Bacteria > Nitrospirota > Nitrospiria > Nitrospirales > Nitrospiraceae > Nitrospira_D. The sequence continues at coordinate 9,625 of JAAUPT010000014.1, read as the reverse complement.
ATTCATGTTGATGCCGACGGCTTTGAGTTCCTTCGCCGTCGTGGCCGCCGCCGCATAGGCCAATTCTGAAGAATGACATCGCCCCAGAACTTCACACGGGGGGAAAATGGTGAATTCTTTGGGCAACCGTGAGACACGGCCGCCTTCTTGATCGATCGAGATCAGGAGTGGGACCTGCAAACTGCAGTGCTGAAGCTCGTTCGTTAAGGCAACGATTTGTTCAGCCGATTCAAGGTTTCTTGCGAAGAGGATGACTCCACCCGGCTTATATTCCCTGATAAACCCGGCCAGGTCTGACGAGACGGTGGTCCCGTCGAACCCTACCATGAAGAGCTGGCCGATCTGGTCGCGAGAGAACGTCATGCCTTTAGTAGCGAGCGATTGACTAGGAACTGGATCAACAATCTAGTCCCGATGCCGGTTGGTCCCTTGGGAATATACGCGCGTTCCCGCTCGCTCCAGTCAGTGCTGGCGATATCCAGATGAACCCATGGGCAATCGCCGACAAACTTGCTGAGGAACAGCGCAGCAGTGATCATGCCACCCCCGCGTCCGCCGATATTGCGCATGTCCGCCACATCACTGCGTAATTGCTCGAAATAGTCTTCCCACAGCGGCATCTCCCATACACGCTCCCCGGCCCGAAGTCCTGCCTGACGAATCGTTTCTTTCAATCGCGTATCAGTGCCAAACATCCGATGGCGAATTGGCCCAATGCGACAACACAGGCTCCTGTCAGCGTGGCGATGTCGATGAGGGCAGCTGGTTTGAATCGGGTGGCATAGGCAAGACCGTCGGACAAGATCAGACGACCTTCAGCGTCGGTGTTTTGGACTTCCACCGTTTTGCCGGAGAGCGTCTTGACGACGTCACCGGGTCTCATCGCCCGACCTCCGGGCATGTTCTCGGCGACGGGAAGAATGCTGATCAGATTGAGTGGGAGCTTCAAGCGAGCGGCCGCACGTATTGTGGCCAGCACCTCTGCCCCGCCGGTCATATCAGCTTTCATCTGCTCCATGTTCTCCGATGGTTTGAGCGAGATGCCTCCAGTGTCAAAGGTGATGGTCTTTCCAACAAGGACCACCGGCTGTTCGTCTCTCTTTTTCGCTCCGTGGTACTGGAGAATAATGAACTTCGGCGGTTCGTGGCTGCCTTTGGCGACTCCCAGCAAGGCACCCATGCCAAGAACTTCCATGTCCTTCTGTTCGAAGATTTTCAGGCTGATACCGGTCTCCTTGGCGACGGCCTTTGCTTCGTGAGCGATTCTCGTCGGAGTCATCACATTGGAGGGATGGTTGGACAGATCTCTGACAAACACCGTGGCCTCAGCAGTGGCCACGCCGCGGCGAATGCCTTCCGATATCTGACCCAGTTCACTTTTGTGTGGGGTCAAGACCGTCATCGTCGTTAATTCTTTGTTCGTCGGCGCATCACTTCGATAAGTGGTGAATTGATAGCTTCCCAAGATGGCCCCTTCGGCCATCGCCTGTGCGATATCCAATGGCGAACAGTCGCGAGGAGTGAGGTCCGGAAGCGCGACTGAGAAGGCACGGGACTTCGCGCTGCGTACCCGTTTGACGGCACAACCCATGGCCTGCCGAAATTGATCAAGTCCCAAATCAGTCTTCTTACCGAGGCCGACAAGAATAAGCCGTTTCGCGGGAATTTTCCCGTGCGTATGAAAGAGGACGACTTCGTTAGTCTTTCCCTCGAATTCCTTCGAGTGGAGGAGTTCGCGGAGCGCCCCACCGAGAGGTCGATCCAGCAACAACGCGTCTTCTTTCGAGAGCCCCTCACCCTCACAATGCAGGAGGACAAGCGCATCCGTGATTTCTGTATCCACTTGTCCCTGTTTGGGCTTGATCCGCATGATGTTCATTCAATTCTCCTTATGATGCGTCAATCAACAACCGACATCTGGCACTCGCAGATGATTTCCCTCACACCCCCCGCATGTCGGGTGCCCAGATGTACTTATGCATTTGCAATTGAAGACGGACTGGCAGGTGATCTGCCAATATCCATTCTGTCAGGTGACGAGGATCCAAAGTGTTAAACACCGGACTAAAAAGGACTGAACAGCGCTCGGTCAACCGGAAGCGATCCAGTACCCTTTTCGCCCACTCGTAGTCGATCCGGTCTTGGATGACGAATTTCACTTCGTCCTGCGGCCTCAGGCGTTCGACATTGGGCCAGTGCATCCGATCCGCCATGCCGCTCCCCGGGCACTTCACATCCAAGATGATACGAACCGATGAATCGACTTGAGCGGTATCCACTGCGCCGCTCGTTTCAAGAAGAACCGTGAATCCTTCTTGGCACAAGCGGCGGAGTAAGATGTCGGTATCCGTCTGGGCTAACGGCTCACCCCCCGTTACCTCGACCAACGGACAACTGTATGACCGTATCGTTCCAAGAATATCATCGAGGGATTGTTCCGATCCCCCGAAGAAGGCATATTCCGAGTCACACCAGGTACAGCGGAGTGGGCAACCGGTCAGCCGCACAAATACGCAGGGCAGCCCGGCAAAGGTCGATTCACCCTGCACGCTGTGAAAAATTTCCGTCACGCGCATAAGAAAGATGCCATGCTCACAGGTGTGTTGAGCGGATGGCTAGCTGAGGAAACAGTGTGTCATGGCCCAGACCGACGCTCATTGCCATTTGACAACCGGCCAGTTCTTGCGTCGGGCGATGGAGGCCATTCCACGAATGGGATTCACCACTGTCGGGTGACCCACGGCACGAAGCAGGTCCAGATCACCAGGACTGTCCCCGTAGGCATAGCATTGAGAGAGATCCAACGTCAGGTCATGGGTCAAGCGCTCGATCAGTTGGCGTTTCCCTTGTCCGTACGGAAGCGGGGGGATAAGGAAACCGGTATAGAGGCCGTTCATCTGCTCCAACCGACTGGCAAAGCATCGATCGGCGCGAAGAGCATCTGCGACGGGAGCGATCAAGAAATCGATGGATCCGGTCACGAAAATGATGGCATGGCCGGCTTGTCGATGCTCTTCAAGCTTCCGCATGGCGGAGGCTGAGACACGAGGACATAATTCCTCTCGACAGAATTCTTCGCCCAACGGTTGGATCACTTGCGAAGGTTTCCGGCGAGGTACAGCTTTCGCGATCGGAGCGGGTGCAGAGAGAGAGGTGGAACATGTCGCAGCAGCCAAGACACACTCTCTCGGGCTTCAGGCCAACCGACGATACCACGTCGCCACAGCCAGCGGAAAAATCGCACTTCGCTTGCTTCGCCGGGCAGAATGGTATTGTCGACGTCGAAGAATGCAGCAATGGAGGAGGAGAGCCCCCTTTGATCCGTCCGTATCATGGAAGCATAACCCAGACACAAAAAATGAGGTGCCGATTCTACCGGAGGTTCTGTTGATTGACAACAATTTTACCCTACTCCTATAATGCGCACTCCCTCAGGCGTCGATCGTGGTTCGGAAAGCGCGTCTCGTGAACCGCTGTTCGCGACGAATTCCGACGAACGACGCTTCACGAGTGACGCGTCACGCTTTGTGCCGAAGTGGTGGAATGGCAGACACGCACGTTTGAGGGGCGTGTGGCGAAAGCCGTGCGGGTTCAAGTCCCGCCTTCGGCACCATCGGTTTGACCTCCAGCCGCAACCCTCCCTCTAAGTCACCCATCGCCATTTGGATCTAGACTTTCAGCCCTATCCCGTAGGACACTGGTGCCGCCCTGTGCCTATCTTCATGCGCCTGAGTGATATGTGATGAGATCGCCTCATCCTAAGCTGCCTCCTGCCCTCCTATCGCGGCTAGATTTATTCGCTTGTGCGACCTCAACCGTTCTTGGATCCGCTGCCTCCTATTACTCGGCCAGGAGTCTCAGATGATCTCTACCAGTAACCTTTCTGTGTTGGATCTGTTGCGCAGGCGGGTCGCCGATCTCGCGCGTGAACTAGCCGAACGGGATAGTGTGTTGCACGAACGCACTCGGCACCTCCGTGTTGCTCAGTCGCTCGCTCATCTGGGTAGCTGGGATTGGGAGATCGAGAGCGGCGAGGTTCGATGTTCGAATGAGTTATGCCGCATCTTCGGCCGTGATCCTGGATTGCACCACATGACCTTTGAGATCTTTGTCTCGGCACTTTTCCCGGACGATCACGACCGGGTTGTCACTGCAATCAACGATGCGTTAGGCGGAAAGGCGCCTTTAGATTTGGAGTACAAAATCGTCCGTCCAAACGGCGACGTGCGGACGATACATTGCTGCGGGGAGGTCCTACGAGACGATAACGGTAAGCCCTGTCGCATGTCCGGTTCCGTCCTTGACGTCACGGAGCGGAAACGCACCGAGGCGATGCTATGCTCCTCGCAAGAAAAGCTCCGACAGACCCTCCAAGCATCCGGTATTGGACTGTGGGATTGGAATAGTGACACGAACAATATGGCATTTTCGGAGGAGTGGAAACGGCAACTCGGGTACGAAAAGACGGAGCTCGCGGACTCCTTCGAGACCTGGGAGGTGCTGCTCCACCCAGAAGATCATGATCGCGCCATCTCGTATCTACAAGACTATGTAAGTGAACGTTTGGGAGAGTATCGGCAGGAGTTTCGGCTGCGGCACAAGGATGGGACATACCGGTGGATCGAAGCCCGTGCCTCGTTTGCGATGGAACCTGATGGCCGCCAGGTCCGCCTCCTTGGTTCGCATACGGACATCACCGATCGCAAAACAATGGAGAAGACGGTGCGGGAGAGCGAAGACCGGTACCGCACCTTGGTCGAACTTTCCCGGCCGGGGGTCTTTGTGTTCTCTGAAGAGCGGATAATCTATGCCAACCACACGGGCGCTATTCTCATGGGAGCGAATGACCCCCAGGAAATTCTCGGGCGACCGATGTTCGAGTTCATCCATCCGGACTTTCACCACGATGTCCGTGAAAACGTGAAACGCTTACTTACCGGGAGAGCATCGGTTCATAGTGCGGAACGAATCTACCTCAAAAAGACGGAACGCCAGTCCCAGTTCACGTTGAGGCCGCACGGATCATATGGAGCGGTACACCCGCCATCATCGGCCTTGTGTCTGATATCACTGAACGTAAGCAGACCGAGGAGGCACTGCGTGCGAGCGAGGAACGGTTTGCGAAGGCGTTTAGGACGAGCCCCCATCCCATTATTATCAGCGAGATAGAACCTAGTCGGCTGGTGGATGTCAATGATGCTGCACATCAGCTGTTAGGCTATAGCAGGGAAGAAATTGAGGGGCATGCCACGTTGCTGGAGATGGGCATTTGGTGTTCTGTCGAGGAATGGACACAGTTTGTTGATGTATTAAAGCGTACGGGATCGGTCCGCAACATGGAAGTGACACTGCGGAGCAAAACCGGCGAAATTCGCCAGATCCTCCTATCCTCGGAACTGATCGAGTTAAATGGCAAGCAATGTAGTGTGACAATCGGGAATGATATCACCGATCGAAAGCGGGCTGAAGACGAGCGACGCCGAAGCCATACCTTCTTGCGGCAGGTGATCGACAGCGATCCGAACTTTATCTTCGCGAAGGATCGGGAAGGGCGATTTACGATGGTCAACAAGGCGGTCGCCGATTGTTACGGAAGCACGGTGGAGAACCTCATCGGTCAGTCCGACGCTGATTTTAACCCTAACGTGGAGGAGGTAGAATTCATTCGCCAGAAGGATCTCCAGGTCATGAATTCCCTGCAGGAATGTTTTATCGCTGAGGAAAAGATCACGGATTGGACTGGGAAGACGCGCTGGTTGCAGACGATCAGGAGGCCGATTATCGATGGCCATGGAGAGGCCCACATGGTGCTTGGTGCAGCGACCGATATTACAGAGCGCAAGCAGATGGAAGAGATGCTCGTACAACGGGAGCAAGATCTGAGCGCCGCACTTGAGGAGCGTGAACGGATCAGCCAGGATCTCCACGATGGCATTCTCCAATCACTCTATGCGGTCGGCCTGGGGTTAGAGACCTGTAAGCTGCTGATCGGACAACAACCGGAACGCGCCGCAGACAATCTCATCGTGACGCTGGATCAGGCGATTGGGCAACTCAACCACGTGATGGGAGAAGTGCGGAATTTCATTATGGGTCTCGAGTCCCACCTCATGCAAGGTGGTGACGTCTCGACCGCCTTACGGACCATGGTCCAAACCATGTGCGGGTCTTCCTCAGCCACATGTCGGGTGCGGATCGACGACGAGGCTGGACGGTATATCTCAACCGAATCGGCGCTCCATCTCATCAATATCGTGCGGGAAGGGTTAAGTAACGCCCTCCGTCACAGCCGTGCCACACGCATTACTGTGTCATTAGGACCGCTAATCGGGTCTATCCGCTTGACCATTATTGACAATGGTATCGGGTTCAATGCAAGGTCAGTCCAGGGTATCGGTCATGGATTGGAGAACATGGCAGCGCGGGCCAAAAAAGTTGGGGGTTTGTTCGCCGTACGATCGGAACCTGGTAAAGGGACAAGAATTTTGCTTGATCTTCCAAAGGACACCAGAGAGACAGCACCTCAGACGAACAGGTGAGGGATGTGAAGCCAACGCCGTGGGGGGGCAAATCCCACCCGCAGGACCCTGGTTCAACCCGCCCCGCGTACCTGACACCTTGAAGGCCCTGGGCCATTCGGATCTAGACTTTCATCCACTCTCATAGGAGACTAACCCCCTCATTGGGACCTTTTCCTAGGAACCAGTAGCCGGACTTTGGGCGAAGAAGTTGTCTTGGCAAGAGCCACACTCAATCAGTGTTTGGAGACATGAGCCAGGCCACCTCCGTGAGCGTGGCAATTCTCTCCTTATTGTCGTTGGTGCGCAGCGAGGAGTCTGATCATGAGTGCGACAAGCCATCCTCCCGAATTAGACCTGTTGCGACGGCAGGTTGCCGACTTAGCGCGTGAATTGACGGAACGGGACCAGGCCTTTCGCCATCAAAATCGACAGCTGGACGACGAGGTCCAAGACCTGCGGGAGCAATCTGAGATGCTTCGTGCTATCGTCGCAGGTACCGCAGCGGAGACCGGCGAGGACTTTTTTCAAACCTTAGTGCTTCATCTGTGCTCGGTGCTTGGTGTGCAGTACGCAATCGTCGGGGAGGCCCAACAAGCGGCTGTCAAGACGATTCGTACCATTGCGGTCTCTGCTGGAAATTCCCTTGTCGAGAACTTCGAGTATCCTCTCTCCAGCACACCCTGCGAAATAACGCTGCGACATTCTTTTGCGTGCTTCGAGCGAGACGTACGGGCTTCGTTCCCGACATGTGAACGATTGGACCAGTTGCAGGTCGAGGGCTATTGCGGAGTCCCGCTCAGTGCGAAAGATGGATCCGTCATGGGGCTGCTCGTGGTCATGGATACCAAGCCGTTACGTAATGCCCACCGACTGAAATCGCTCATGACCGTCTTCGCGTCGCGAGCCGGAACTGAACTTCACCGACGCAAGGTGGAAACCAAACTGAATCATCAGCAACGCCATCTGATAGAGTCCCAAGCCCTGGCGCATTTAGGAAGCTGGGACTGGGACATAGACAGCGGGAATGTCTGGTGGTCAGATGAACAATATAGGCTGTTCGGCTACGAACCGGAAACCATTGCAGTCACCCATGATACGTTCCTACGGGCATTACATTCGGATGATTATGGCCACGTGCGAGATGCGATCAACAGTGCGCTGGCAGGGCGGGCTCTCTTCGATGTGGAATGTCGGATTGTGCGTCCAAACGGCGAGATTCGAGCTATCCACTGCCGCGGCAAGGTTCTTCGAGATGACAGCGGTCGCCCAGTTTCCATGTCCGGCAGCATGCTCGACACCACAAACCACAAGCACGTCGAAAAGACGCTGCGGACCTCACAGGATAGCTTCGGCAAACTCTGCAGGCGTCAAGCACTGGATTGTGGGATTGGAACACGGAAACAAATAAGGTGGTCTTTTCCGAGGAGTGGAAGAGTCAGCTTGGATATCAGAGGGCAGAGATCGAAGATTCATTTGAGTCATGGACCATGCTCTTGCACCCGGACGATCGCAATGGGGCGCTGGCCTACGCGAGAACATATGTCGACAGGCGCGAGGGTGACTATCGGCAGGAATTTCGTCTGCGGCGGAAGGACGGGACGTATCGATGGATCGAAGCGAGGGCCTCGTTTATCAGGGAGCTGATGGGAGACAGATTCGCCTCCTCGGCTCGCATACCGATGTTACCGATCGCAAACGAATGGAGGAGGTTGTACGGGAGAGCGAAGAACGGTACCGCACCTTGGTCGAACTTTCCCCTTCTGGCGTAGTCGTCTTCTGTGAAGGACGGACGGTCTACATCAATCATACGGGCGCTCTCCTCATGGGAGCGAAGGATGCGCAGGAAATTCTCGACCGGCCGACCTTTGAGTGTATCCATCCTGACTATCATCAAGAAGTCCGTGAGAATGTCAAACGGCTGCTGAGCGGCGGAGTGTCCGTCCATAGTGCAGAACGAATCTACCTGAAGATAGATGGAACACCGCTTCCGGTGCAGGTTGAGGCAGCGCGGATCACCTGGAACGGCAAACCCGCCATCCTCGGACTCTTTTCCGATATCACTGAGCGCCAGCAGGGTCAAGAGGCGCTCGCCGCTCTCAATGTTTCATTGGAACGACAGGTAGACGACCGGACGGAGGCGCTGCGCCGGAGTGAAGAGCGCTTTCGCGAATTCTTCGATCACGCGCCGAACGTGACCTGTCTGAAGGATCATGACGGTCGTTATCTTTATACCAATCGACGCTTCGATGAGGTCTTCCGGCTGGCTCCCGGCATGGCCATAGGAAAGACGGATAGGGAACTGTTTTCACCCGAACAAGCCGATCAGTTTCAATCGCATGATCGAGAGGTGTTCGCTAGCAGACGAGGACAGGAGTTCGAGGAGGTCACGCAACAAGGAGACGGGACCCATACCAGTATTGTGGTCAAGTTCCCGGTGACCGATGCGACTGGTCATGTCTCCGCCATTGGTGTCATTGCGACCGACATTACAGAGCGGAAGCAAACTCAGGAGGCGTTGCGGGATAGCCAGGCGCGGTTCCAGCAGTTTGCCGAGTCAGTCGGTTCAGCATTCCTGATCGCGGATATTAAGCGCGACGATATGGAAGTCATTTATGTTAATGCCGCCTTCACGTTCGTTTGGGGTATCGAACGTGAAGAAATCTGTCAAAACTGGTCGCTTTGGCTCGACTCGATTCATCCGGAGGACCGGGACCGAGTCAAAACACATCATGATCGGTTTTTTGCTGGGGGGGCAACAGCGGTCTTTCATTGTGAGTACCGGATCGTGGGGCGTGACGGCTACATCCGCTGGATTGCCGACCGGCGAGTCAGAATGGCAGGGTGGGAGAATCGGATTGCGGGTATCGCGGAGGATATTACGCACCATAAGCAGCAGCTCGCGCTCTTGGCCCAGACCGAGACGATGGGTAGGATCGGGGGATGGGAACTGGACTTCGTGACAAACCGGTTGCAGTGGAGTGATGAGACCTATCGGTTACATGATACGACGCCGGAAAGCTACTGCCCGACTGTAGAAAGCGCGAGGGATTTCTATACATCGGAAAGCCGCACCATAATTGACGAAGCCCTTGGGAAAGGGATTG
>JAAUPT010000237.1 GCA_012032965.1 Nitrospira sp. | reverse complement strand
GCACATGTGATTCAATATCTGTAGCCTGCAACAACTGGTGACGTATGGCTTGTGTGCGAAAACGGCGTGGCAAATATGTGGTGGACTGGCGCGATGGGGCCGGACTCCGCCATTGGAAATCATTCGACAAGAAAGGCGATGCCGACGCCTTTCGCGATCAAGTTGGAATAGAAGCCCGTCAACGAGTGTCGTCAACAGTTCCTGCATCCAGTACCATGACGGAGTACGCGGAACACTGGAAGCGGCTCATCGGCCAGACGGTGAAACCACGCACGTTGGCCCGTTATAGCGAGATCCTTACGCTGCACGTCCTTCCGAAATTCGGGAAACTGCGGGTTCGGGAGCTGAACCGCGGGCAACTCAAACTGTTCTTGACGGAAAAGTCGTCCTTGGGCCTTCAGAAGCGGACCGTTCGCAACATTCAGGGCGTGATACGTGTGATGCTCAACGCGGCGATTGAAGATGGACTGATTGCTGCCAATCCTGCTGCGAACCTTGGACGGGCGCTGAAGCTCACGATCTCCAAGGCGGCGCGCCAAGAAGAAATCAAGGCCATGACGAAGGTCCAGCGGCAACACTTTCTGGCTACGGTCTTGCAGTATGCTCCGCGCTACTACCCTCTCTTCTTCGTGTTGGCCGGAACCGGAGAGCGATTGGGGGAAGCCTTGGCACTTCAAGATGGTGATCTCGACCTGATCACCCAGACGATCCGCATTGCCCGTGCCTTCTCAGAAGATGGAACCCTTGACACGCCGAAGAGCGGTCATGGTCGAACCGTGGATCTCTCACAGGCCCTCACGTCGGTGCTCGCTCGCCATCTCATGACCCTGAAGCAAGATCGGCTCAAACACGGCTGGACAGATCAGACACCCTGGCTGTTTGTGACAAAAAACGGGACGCCGTTAGATCCTGCCAATGTGCGTCGTGCGATGACCAGCGTGCTGAAGCAAGCCAAGCTCCCGCTCCACTTCACCCCCATTGCCTCCGGCACACCTACGCTTCGATCCTGCTTTCCGAGGGTGTCCCAGCTCCTTATGTTCAAGAGCAATTGGGACACGCGACGATTGAATTAACGGTGAGCACCTATGGACGATGGCTGAAGAAGAAAGCACCCGGTGCATTGGATCGGCTGGACGCGCTACCGTCTCAATCAGAGAGGGCGGTAGCACGTGGTAGCAAAGTGGTAGCAGAAGGGGCTTTTGCACAGAATCCACAGACCGGATCGACTCCGCAACTATCTGAAATTCCTTGGAAGATTATGGAGCCGGCGACCCGGATTGAACGGGCGACCTGCGGTTTACGAAACCGCTGCTCTACCAACTGAGCTACGCCGGCATCTTGGCGAAACAGAATGAAGCAGTAACGCACCCGTGGCCGGCATGATAACGGCCACCGGCGAGCCTGTCAATGAAGTGAACCGTTACCCTCCATGCTATGGTCCAACAAGGATAGGGCTTTTAGCCGGACCGGTTGAATCGGTAGAAGGCTCTTCCAGTATGTTCTCTGTCCGAACGGGCTTTGGATTATTCCCTTTCGCGATCGGATGGATACGGATCATTGCGCCACGTCCTATGGGAGGTACGCAAAGAGGGTCTTGCTTGTTGCCGAATTGTTCACGAGCCGCACGCGCCACCTGACCCCGAGCATAGAGACACAGTTCACCTGCCATGACCATCTCATCTCGATCTAGATCAGCAACCCCTTGCAATCCTCTCAAGAGATAATAGGTAAACAAGCTGTGTTTCTCTCGGTCATAGACATTGGCTTCTTGCAAACTTCGGTTTCCAACCATCCACATCTCCACATCTTTCCGTTGTTCATCCATCCCCGATGGCCAATCAGGCGAGGGCATGGCTGTCACATCGGCCCCTGGAGACGGATCCAGCGAAGCGTCCAACATGAAGATCGTCCGCTGAATTGGCAGCTGGGAGACCAACGCCTGCAATCTACTAAGGGGGTACAGATGCTCTGGGTCGACCAGCCTTCCGTCATAGGGCATAAGCAGGACCTCCCCGGTACTGCTATCCACGACTGCTCGTCCGGAAAAGTAGACGTATAGCACGGTCTCCGCATCCGCTCGCTTGCGTAGCCATTGTGTGAACGTCTCTTCGAACTCCCGTTGCACACCTTGACGATCCAGCAGGATACGGATCCGCTCACGTGGAACACTGCCGATGGTGTGCAAGTACTCCGCCATGACCGCCGCATCGTGGCTCGCATACTTGATTACCGGCACCTGTTCGTCCCGATACGTTCCCACTCCAATCGCGATAATGATGGCCCTTGGCTGCTTCCCCATCACTAGTGACGCCGGCATCTGGTCAACATCCGGTATCGACGCGAGATCGCCACGTTTGGGTTTGACTCCCCAGTCTGAATATCTTGGGCGGCGGAACGGATGCCATCGGACTGGCTGACCGCAAATTCAATGTCACTTCACCAGGAAGAGCCTCTTCCGTCGCCGTGACTCGTTTCGTCACAGAAAGGCGTTTGATTTCTCCAGGCCGAATAGAGCCCACGACGACTTCTGGCGGGAACACATGATCTAGCCCCGCTTTCCCTTGGACGAGAATCACCACGTCCTTGGCTTCCACAATTCCTTCGTTCATCACCTCAAGGTGGATCGTGACTGCTTCATCCGGTTCAAGCACCCGATCATGACTTTCATCTCGTATGATGGCACGAAAACTGAGTTGGGTTGGTTCGACCGCTTGGGCCGTCGGAGTCAGTGATTCTTCCTTGGTTTCCTGACCCAGGGAAGGAGGCGGTTCCAAAGTCCTTTCAGATGGCGGTGTGGGATGGGAGGCCAATGGAACCCACACGTCCCGCTGAGCCGCGTATTCTCGAATCTTAACGGATTGGGCCATTTGCTGAGCCAGCCCGTCGGTCACTGAACCGATGGCGTCCTGAACGATAGCATCCAATCCCATCACTTCACAGGATTGATCGGCCACCACCACCGTCCCACGATTTGTGCCTTCGAGCTTTCTGCTGAAAAGCATGGTGCCATCACGAGCTAAAATACCATTCAAGCCCGACCGTGGCGGATGCTGGATATGTTCCAGGTCGTTGTGTTGGGACCTCTAGATCGATCCGCCTCAGACCAACGCCCACTTCGACCACGCCGTCAGATGAGAGAAGATCTTCAGAGTGGTTTTGTGCCGTCACACCAGTAAAGACTCGTGCCAGCTTGTTGGGGACGGAACCAAGAAGGATATCGCCCATGGGCATAGCTACCGTCTCATGACAGGCATTCTGGTAAAAAATTTCCCCCATCGTTCCGCTCGGTGAAAACCAGATGGTCGGCGTGAGGGAGATCGGTTCTGGGTTGGTCGGCTGCTTGTCCCGATTCAACATGGAACAGCTTGCCATCGAAAGCAGCACCAATACAATCGCCCAACCCGAAATGAGGGAGCGACACACTAGAAAACCCTGACGTTGTTCTGCGAGTTCTCGTGTCACGTTGTGGTTATACCGAATTCCCTGATGCGTCACAACCGCTGAAGGCGCATTGACAGCCCTTTTCTCCTCCGCTAAGGTCGGGCCATGTCCACTCCGGTAGATTCCTCTTCTTCTGTCACGTCAGGAATACCATGGTCCGCACTTGCACGGTTGATCCGTCTGCACAATCAAACTGGCACCTACTTACTACTCCTCCCCACGCTGTGGGCTCTGATACTGGCGGCTCGCGGCATTCCACCACCTCATCTGCTTGCCATATTTCTTGTTGGATCGTTCTTGATGAGGAGCGCTGGAGTGATCATGAACGACTTAGCAGATCAAAGATTCGATCGGCAAGTCACCAGGACTAAAACTCGGCCCTTGGCCTCAGGTGAGTTATCCCGACGCCACGCCGTGATACTGCTCAGTGCCTTGCTGGTGTTAGCGGCATGCCTCCTGCTGCTGCTTCCGCCCATCGTGAGCGGGCTCGCCCCAATCGCGGTCTTGCTTGCAACTCTCTACCCGTACTCTAAACGATGGATCCATATCCCACAGGCTATGCTTGGCATCGCCTTCGGCTGGGGAACCGTCATGGCCTGGGCAGCGGTGCAAGGAAAGTTGGACGCACCGGCCTGGTGCCTCTTTGGAGCGACCGCCGCCTGGGCCGTCGCGTACGATACGATTTATGCAGTTCAGGATCAAGAAGATGATCGACACATCGGAGTCAAGTCTGCCGCGCTATACTTTGGGCCGTTCATTCCAGCCAGGGGGTGGGTATGGCCTTTGGTGTTATGGTAGCGTTTCTGACCGCCGTAGGGTGGCTTGCTCAGTTAGGATGGCCCTATTATGTGGCTCTCCTGGGTGTGGTTGCGTTCTTCATGTTC
>JAAUPT010000236.1 GCA_012032965.1 Nitrospira sp. | reverse complement strand
GGGCCTGGCAGCCATGAAGGATCCGTTGAGACCGGAGGCGAAAATCGCAGTGCAAGCCTGCCATGCTGCCGGCATCAGGACGGTCATGATTACGGGAGATCACAAGGATACGGCGACGCGATCGCAGAAGAACTGAGAGGGGTGAAGGAGCCGATACAGTCGTTGTCCGGGTCGGAACTGGACCGCTTGTCCGATGACGAATTGGTCCGGACTGTGGAGCGGGTGGCGGTCTATGCGAGAGTCACGGCGGAACATAAACTGTCGCATCGTCAAGGCTTGGAAATCGACCGGCGCGGTGGTGGCCATGACGGGAGACGGCGTGAACGATGCTCCGGCAGTGAAGGCAGCCGACATTGGTGTCGCGATGGGAATCACAGGAACCGACGTCACAAAAGAAGCCGCCGACATGGTGGTGACGGATGATAATTTTGCCTCGATCGCGGCGGCTGTGGAAGAGGGCCGGGGGATCTTTGACAATATCCGGAAAGCGGTACATTTCTTACTATCGTGCAACGTGAGCGAGGTGCTGGTCATGCTCTTTGCCACGCTGTTGGGTTTACCGCTTCCGCTGCTACCGATCCAGATTCTCTGGATGAACCTGGTGACGGATGGGTTTCCTGCCCTGGCCTTGGCGGTCGATCCAAAGGCCCCGGACTTGATGAAGCGCCGACCGAGAAGGCCGGAGGCACGGTTGTTGGACAGAGGGAGATTGGCTGCGATCGGTCTCGAGGGGCTGATGTTGAGCGCCATTGCCTTGGGGGCCTTCTCCTATAGTCTGTACGGGCTTCATCAAGATGTCGAACAAGCGAGGACCGTCGCGTTTACCGTGTTGGTGATCAACCAGTTGGTGCATGCGTTCAACTGCCGAAGCGACCGATGGTCGCTATTCCAAGTGGGCCTCGGAACGAATCGTCCGTTGCTCCTTGCCTTCATGCTCTCGCTCGGTATCCAAGTGGCCGTGTTGACCGTTCCGGCCGTTGCGCCGATCTTCAAGGCTGTCCCATTGCCGGTCGAGGATTGGGTATTGATGGGGGCAACGGGTATATTGCCCTTTGCCATCATGGAAGCGGTCAATGGTGGCGACGTACCTGAGGAGCGAGATAGTTGAAACAGTGCGGCTAGAAAGCGACAAGGCTGGTGAGTAGTCGAACGGTAGAACCCTGAAGGTGAATCGAGGAACCTCATGAGCTTTGTAAAAGACTGGTTCGACATAGCCGGATACGTGGTGGAAGCGGCAGGCGTGCTCACGATCCTGGTCGGCGCGCTCCTTGCGACAGGGTGGTTTCTCGTCCGCCTGAAAAGGATGTCGAAGCTTGACGCATATCGGGAATTTCGTTCCGATGTTGGACGATCGATCCTACTCGGCCTTGAGTTCTTGATCGCGGGGGACATCATTCGGACGGTGACCGTCACGCAAACACTCGAAAGCGTAGGAGTGTTGGTCGTGATCGTGCTGATTCGATTGTTTCTCACGGTCACGTTAGAACTTGAGATTGAAGGGCGCTGGCCCTGGCAACGGGTCGAGATCCGACAATGACGTGCGTAGGGACGCGGTTGCATAAGCAGTTGGCCGACATTATAAAGGAAGAGTGTGCAGACGATGTCGGTGACGGGGTGACGGCTCGCCACCGCGAAAAAGTTGAAAGTTATCGAATGCCTCATCGAACCTTTTCTTCTGAAGCTACATTGTTTCAGGGATGTGTCTGTCGACATGGCTATGATCCCCCCCCGGCAAACCAGCGGAATTCTTCTCACGGAGGACTTGTCGACTTTGTAAACGAACAGGGGTGGGAATACAGGCAGAAGAAGAACCATAGCGTTCAGGTGGCCAGCCTGATGTTGTGGTGACCGTCCTCCTCATACCTTTATTACATGCATTCAAGGACAATGATCATGGTGAAACACATAGGCGTAAGCTGTATTCTATGCATCTTCCTGCTAGCGGGCTGCACCAAGTCCTCCATGGTGGACGTTCCACCGCGTGTTCACGACATCCAGATCAGCGGTAAGGACTCTATTGCTCCCGTCGAGCTGTACGCCGCCGTTGGAGAGGAAATCCGGTGGCATAACCAACTCGCAGTTCCGATTCATCTCGGATTGCTTGGCGTCCAGCCGATCGTGGAAGCGGGTTGCGACAAGGGTTTCAAGACATGGTTCGGCGCGATTAAGGACGTCGTGGTCATTCCTGCCGGGGGTTATGTCAGCGTATGTTTCCTTCAGGCTCGAACGGTTCGGTATAATATCTGGACGGATATCGCAGACCCATTCCATTCGATGAGTCCGACGGGGATTATTCACCTCGACGAGGCGGCATGATGGTGAAAGGTTTATTAACAACATCGTGCTAAGGAGGCAGTGATGAAGACGGTTGTGCGCCAAATTCTGGTCGTCGCATGTGCCTATGCGCTAAGCCTTGTGTCGGTACCACACAGCGAAGCCTATGAAGAGATTTCGTTGCCCGAGAGCGGCTCACTCTCGGGGACCGTCAACCTTGACGGCAAAGTCCCGATGCCGAAGGGGTACAATCTTACGACCGTACCCGACCCGGTCTATTGCGGGCGGATCTCCGACGGCAGAGGGTGGAGATTGCTGCAGCCTTTCGACGTCGACCGAAGGGGGAGTTTCGCAGCGTCGTCGTGTATCTTGAGGGAATCGACAAGGGAAAGCCTTTCGGCGAGTATACGCCCCCGAGAATCGAAGCCGTTGACTGTCGCTTTATACCGTTTATCGCTCTCGTTCGTGATCTCCACGATGTCGTCGTCGTGAATATGGACCCTGCCTTTCACGACATTCAAGCGTATGAGACATCAAACCTGGGGCCTCGGGTCTTGTTCAACGTACCGCTGCCGATCAGCAAACGATACCCTCGCGAGCCGGGTTGAGCGCGAATTTTCACAAGCACTACGAAGGGACCACCGTGACCCAACGGGTGAAGATGACGAAAAACCGGAAGATTTTCAGCATGCAGTGCGGTTTCCATCCGTACATGGAGAGCTGGGCGCTGGTCGCCGACCATCCATATTTCGCGATTGCCGACGAGGAGGGGCGATTCGAACTCACCGATGTCCCACCTGGCACCTATACCGTCAAGGTCTGGCATCCCTATATTAGGGACGACATTGAGCAGACAATCACGATTGAACCAAATGAGCAGACGACCGTCGCGTTGAAAGTCGAGGCACCGACCGGACGGCTCTATGCCAACCAAATGGTTGAGAATGCCTACGTGCGGTACACCATTACCGAAGACGTGCAGAGTCAAATCGTCCCGACGTTGGAAAAACAGCGTATCGATGAAGGCCAGTGATGCCGGCTCATGGGACCTATCGCAAAAACGGCAACGCATCTCGGAATGAGCCCACGAGAGAACAGAGGGTCACAGGAAGTGTCGTCTACGATCAGACGCGAGCAAGCAGTTTCTGATGCAACGAGTCTTGCATCCGATCCGCATGTCTCAGCGGTTTCATGCCAACAACGATAGTACGGCCCGATTCCAGCCGATGGGGCCTGGTCCTTGTGCGCGGATCAGTCCAGGAAGCTCGATATCCTGCTCGTACGAGCCGTCGGGTTGTTGGACGAGGACAGGGCGATCCACTGCGTTAAGCATCGGGAGGTCGTTCCAGCTGTTACCGATGCCCACAGTGATGAGTCGGTCACGATGACGGTCGGCCCGACGGCGGTAGCATTCGATGAGGTATCGCACGGCGTGCCCCTTATCCTGGGCACCCATCAATGATGGAAGCGATCGCCCTTGGTCCAACGCAGGCCACGGGCGGTGATGGCTTGGGTGAGAGCGTCTCGTGTGCAGCGCTCGTTTTTACGACGAACGGCTCATCATAGTCGCGCTGTTTGGCCAGTTCTGCTTCTTGTCGAGAAAGCCCTGTCCGCATCACGACCTCCTCGACGGGCATATCGCCATACCCTCTCAGTTCCATTCCGAGTTCTGTTTCAATCTCTTTCAACGCTCGGCGAAGCTGAGAATAGGAGGTGCCTAGGCCCACAACATGATACTGGTCCTGGGCGGTCGCAGCCGTGAGCTGGAATGGGAAGTAGTTCGATGGGACGAACACTGCGCCTCCGTTCTCTACGATGAAGGGGTGCTCATTGCGGAGGCGAGAGCGGAGAGGTTCAATCTCCGCCCGTGTCTTGCTGGAGACCACGATAATGGGAATCGAGCGGGCACGAAGCTCATCCAGCGCTTCTCGGGCCGCATCGAACGAGTAGGTTGAGCTGTCGAGGAGGGTACCGTCCAAATCTGTGAAGACGACCATGGCCTGTGGGTCTCCGTCGATGGTGCTCAGTTTCGGTGAGGGCATGATTGCTCCT
>JAAUPT010000235.1 GCA_012032965.1 Nitrospira sp. | reverse complement strand
ATTCTGTCCTGTTAAGGTGCCCGACGATCGTGATCGGAGTTCCGACGGGAAAACGCTCTCGAAGAGAGCCGCCATGTTGGGGTTATCCAACATAACACACCCAAGTGTCTGCTGCGCATATTCATTCTCGACGCCATGGATTTCGATCAGGCCACCGATCTCTTTTCCCAGAGCGATGTGACCGGTCTTTTTCGCCAGGTCGAACCGGCGGCGATCCTCGGCATTGGGATAGTTCAGAACGAGGGCTCGATAGAACTGTGTTTGTCCTGGCCCGCGCTTATCGGTCACACGATATCGGCCTTCGGGTGTGGCGCCGTCCCCCTGGAACTGCTTTTCTCGAATGCCGTTGAATCCCAATCGGACGGGGTATGATAGCACCTTCCGTCCATTTTTGTAGAGTGTCAGTTCCCGCTCGGCTTTGCTCACGACGATGGCCGGTGATTGGTGCCTTCGTGACCAGTCGATCGTCTGTTGGACCATAGCCTGCCACGTCGCAATCCATTTCTCATCGGCGTATCGTCCAAGTTCCTGAGTCAACAAAGCCGTCTGGTTCATGAGTGATTGATTGGCCTCTTCGGCCACTTGGATGGCCCGCTGGTAGTCTTTCTGCTCAAAGAAAATCCGGGCTTGTTTCACAAGGAGATCTGTTTGGACAACTCGCTCTCCGAGGACAATCCGTCCGTCAATTGACCCAACATGAGATCTCATGAGGTGAAACCGATCCTCGATGCGCTCCACTTTCGATTGTGCCATGCGTTGCCGACTGGCTTGACGATCATGGAGCTGCGAGACAGTACGCTCCCCCCTGAGATAGAGACCTCGCAGTTCATTCTCCAGTTCGCTCGTCTCCCATGGCCATCGGATCACATCGTCATCTAGCTCCACTTGCGACTTCAGCGCAATCCACTGTCGCACGAACACACCGTACTCTTCAGGCGCTGTCTCCGGAGCGCGCAGTGCAATCAGGTCCTGATCGATGGATTCAAGGGCCGCAAGGAGGTCGGGGGGAACAGCCTGCACACACCCGCTGAAGCAGAAGGCGCAGAGGGTTGCTGTCAGTGTCCGATTTATCTGACCTAAGCGCATATGCGAAACCCTATTGTCTCCTTGAATGAGACGGCTTGCCTCTTCCGACCTTGGCCAAGGCGTTTTGTATTTCGGTTTGAACTCCCTGGCTCATGTCGTGGATCGCTTTGGCTTGTGTCTGCGCTGCTGGGTAATCTCCCTTGTCGATTGAATCCTGTACCTGTTTCAGTAATGACTGTAGCCCTTCCACATCGTTCTTAATCGCTTCCACTGCTGCACGATCTTTGCCGACCGGAGCTTTGGCGACCAACTCTTGAGCTGCCCTCACAGCTTCCTTGGCCACTTGCTGCGCCTGCATCGCAGCGGCTTTACCTTCTTCCTTCTTTTGCGCGGTGGCCACTTGTATTCGTTCACTTTCGGCTTTCGCCGAGACAGATAACTGTTGCGCCTTTCCATAATCTCGAAAGAGGGCAAACTTTCCATCTTGCTCCGATACTTCTTTCCGTAAGGTATCGAGAGTGCCCTCGAGTTTTGCGTATTCGTCAGGGGAATAGGTGGACGCACCGCTTTCCTGCGCTTCTTTGAGCGCGTTTTCAGCTTCCTGGATCTGTTGGGTGGGTGGGTCCGCGCATCCGGCTGTCATAACGATAGCTAGTACCATTGGTATAAGGGATACTCGGCTCTGCATACAAAAGGCCCTCCTTAAGAGTTCAATTGCCAGCCTGCGAGCTATGTAATTTAATTCATTCACCAGTTTTACCAGTTGTGTCCTGTTTCAGCCGTACTGTCGCCTTGAGATGAACGAGAAGTTCTTGCCTTGACCAATCAATACGTTTCACAAAGATTCTGACTCCTAGCGACCAGCAAGCTGGGTGCCAGTACTCATTGCTGATTGTTCAGCTAGTATATAATGAATTTCGCATATTTAGATAGAAGTCAACGAGGAGTCTGCATCCTCCCTGTGGCACTCTAGCACGAGACGGCAAAAGCGCCTCAAACAGTAAGGCCTGTCGGTTCGGTTTATTGTAGTATTGAATCAAAAGTAGTCTTCATCGTCAGGAGTAGCATCAAATTGACTCCTCCCAATGCCTCCCCTATAATTCACCGTTCATTTTAAGCAGCATCCTAAATAGTACGTGAGTGGAAGGAGAGTTATGTCTTTTACATTTCGACAACCGTCGAACTTAAAGAAGAAGCGTGAGCATGGATTTAGGAAACGCATGAGCACTAAAAACGGTCGTAAGGTTCTGGCCCGCCGTCGAGCGAAAGGACGAGCACGGTTGACCGTTTAGTCATCGTGTGTCTGACCAGCGGTGTTCTTCGGAGCGCGTTTCAAATCCCTTCGTGTTGCTGTGTACGGCCACCTACCACCTCGTAATCTCCTCATGGATCATTAGGGTGGGATAGAACGAAGGAATACTCCTTTCGCATGACGCCGAAGAAACCTCGACCGGCGACGGTCTTTTTACGGAGCACACGGGATATCCAAACGGTCAAATGTCATGGCCGGCGGCTTTCGACGAATCTCTTCAATCTTCTCGCCTGCACGATGGGCGATACTCCCACCCGAGTGGGGATCATTGTCGGGAAACGATTCGGGAATGCAGTCCGGCGTAATCGTGCAAAGCGAGTGTTTCGAGACTTGGCAAGGCAATTACACCCGGACATGGTGGCAGGCCGTGGGGTGCTTGTATTTCCAAAGCGGGACGCTCTTTTGCAATCGCGAAAAGAATTGACCCAGCTGTGGAAAACTTCGCTGGAACGCATGCGCCTTCTGCGTCAAGGTCCGTAAAGGCACGAATTGGTATGCGACACTTGTGTCTCTGGCTCATTCAAGGCTACAGAATGGTGATTTCTCCATTATTCGGGCCGACATGCCGCTTTGACCCAAGTTGTTCGCAATATGCGTCCGACGCGATTACCAAATACGGGGTGTTGCAGGGCATCGGGCTGGCAATGGTCAGGCTCATGAAATGTCATCCTTTTCATCCCGGGGGTGAAGACCCGGTCAAGTAGTGTCAATTTTATCTTTAAAGAAAGCATAGCCTTCGCATGGAAAAGCGCGTCGTTGTGTTCCTAGTACTCTCCCTGGCGATCATCTTTGGCTACGAGTACGTGCTCACTGAGCTCGGCTTACTCCCGAAATCCAACGGTGTCTGCGCCTTCCGATCAGACGCCCGCAGAGGGAACATCGCCTGCTGCGACTGATCAGAGCCAAGATCCAGAAGCTCATTCCCCGAGCCCTTATGCAGGCAGCGGCGAACTGCCTCTAAAGCCATCCGCTGACGATCCGAAGGCGCATGCCGCACCGAAGGAACTGGCTCTAGCCGAAACCGTCGACGTGGAGACTGATCTGTATCGTGCCACGTTCACCACCCGAGGGGCAGCGCTCACAAGCTGGGAATTGACACGCTACCGCAGCACCTCGGATCCTGAGGCCGCTGTCCAGCTCGTTAGGCAAGGTGGCAAGTTTGCAGAGCCCTTGATCATCACAACGGATGACGCCACCGTCACAAAGGAACTAGGTCAAGGTATCTATCATGTAAAAAAGGATTTCGCGACATTAGATCAGGACCATCCAACCGGACATCTTACGTTCTCCTATGACAACCCCGAAGCAGGGATTAGGCTAGAGAAACGGCTAACCTTTCACGCTGCTAGCTATGTCGTAGATATGGAAGTGATCCCGACTGGTTTGCCGGGGTCGGTCAAAGTTGAGTTGGGGACCAACTTTGGTGTCGTGGACTGGGGAGAAGGATTCATCGGGTCGGTAGGGGCTGCATCACTGGTCGATGACAAGGTTGAAAAGAACATGCCTGATTCCGAGACCGAGCGGAAGGGTGCTGTAAAATGGGCAGCCCTACAAGACAAGTATTTTATTGCGGCGCTGATGCCGAAGGTGAACTCCTCGGTCCTAGTCAAGAATCAGGGTGACAAATTGGTCTCGAGTGCTGTTCGCTTGCCGATCGATGCCTCTGGAATCCCGCTTCATCTTCAGCTCTTCGCTGGCCCCCAAGGAATATGACACTCTCGAGTCTTTTCAGATCGGCCTCGAGGATACGATCGATTTCGGGTGGTTTCTCTTTGGAAGCTGGGACACAGTCCGTGCCATTGCCAAACCAATTTTCTACGTCCTCCGCTCAATCAACGAGTATACGCATAACTATGGGTTGACCATCATCCTTCTGACGGTTGGGATCAAAGTACTGTTTGTCCCTCTGCAGTACAAGAGTTACAAATCTATGAAGCAGATGCAGAGTATTCAGCCGAAGGTGGCGGCTCTGCAGGAAAAGTTCAAAGATGATCGAGAA
>JAAUPT010000234.1 GCA_012032965.1 Nitrospira sp. | reverse complement strand
AGGATTGAGTTACATGCCGCCTCATCATAGTCGATCCGGTGAGAAAAATCGTCCTGCCTCATTCGCGAAGTCGGATCACGGCGCTGTATCCTTGGAGGTCTCTATCGAGAAACTGAGGCATGACGAGGCGACGTTGAAGCGGCGAGTTGGAGCCTGAGCTTCCGCCCTCGACTTTTCATTGAGGGGCTACCTGTTTTCGTAAGAGACGAGATGAGTGACCGGATTGAATTCCTTAACCGTGAATCCTGCATAGCCAAGTCAGCCAAGCCCTGCATCGCGAACGTCTTTACGATTCGACTTTGGTCTTGAAGATAGCCTCGAAAAATTGCCGCGACGACCATACGGTCTCTTTGTGACAACTCCAATCGCGGAAGTATCTGGGCCAGGTGCCACCGCAGTTCCTGTTGTTCTGCGCATGCTGCCAAGCCGATGTGCCGCCGCTTGAAGGGTCGGAGCCACTCTGGATTCGTCGCAGTGAGTTTTTCTACTGCATCGGCGGCACGCATGCGGACGAGTTCATCCCCTTGGCACATGCCATCTATAAGGGTGGGAAACAGTGCCGGCCGGCGGCGTACGATCTTCACCACCTGATTGGAACGACCGATGGATCGTCTATCGCCACCCTTGAGCGTATCTAAAACGGCTCGTTGTTCCACAAAATGGAATCTCTACTCGATGGCGTACGCACGAAGCTTGTTGTAGAGGCTGGCGCGGCTGATCTTGAGCAACTTGGCGGCCTTCAATCGGTTTCCCTCGGTTTTCTTCAAGGCATCAACGATCCGGGTTCGCTCTGCCTGAGCGACAGCCCCGCGCGACGCCGACCGTAGACTCTCCTCGTCAGCGACGCCATCCAGTGCAGCAAGATCAGCACACACAAGTGATGGCCCTGTGGTCGTCACCACGGCTCGCTCGATGTAGTGCTGCAACTCCCGGACATTGCCCGGCCACGGAGCCCGGCTCAAGGCCCGCATCATGGTCTCATCGATAGTCCGAATCGCCTGATGATGCCTGGCACAGCAAGTTGCGACAAAGTGCTGCGCCAATAAGGGTATGTCGTCTCGTCGCTCCCGGAGCGCCGGCAAATAGAGCGGCAACACCGCAAGCCGATAGTACAGGTCCTGTCTGAACATGTTCCCCTTAACCAGTTCTGCCAAATCTCTGTTCGATGCTGAGATGACCCGTGTGTGAATCTTCATTGATCGTGTGCCACCGACCGGTTTGATCTCGCCTTCCTGCAGCACCCGAAGCAGCTTCGCCTGAAACGTCGGCGTCGTATCGGCAATTTCGTCGAGGAAAATCGTCCCCCCGTCGGCTTCTTCGAACAACCCTCGTTTGTTTGCCACCGCACCAGTAAATGCTCCTCTCACGTGACCGAAGAGCTCACTTTCCAGAAGGGTTTCTGGAAGGGCGCCGCAATCGACCACGACGAACGGCTGTTGATTTCTCGGACTGAGCGCATGGATCGTTCTCGCAAGGAGTTCTTTCCGGTTCCGCTTTCACCCTGAATGAGGACCGTGGCCGAGCTGTCAGCGACCAACCGTGTCATGTCAAAGAGCTGTTGCATGATCGGACTCTGGCCGATGAGATCACCAAGACGATCCGTGGTCGGTAGCGTCGAGGCATCCGTCGGCCGGGTCCCGTGAATCGCGTTCGAGGCCGACTCGAAGAGTACGAGCATCGATGTGACTGCGCCGCTCTGATCGGTTAACGGAAAAGCCTGCTGCATCCCACAGGCGGTGCCGTCGCCCGCCCCTAAACACGATACACACTGCACCTCAGGCGCCTCGAACACTTTGATTGCAGGACAGGTGTCGCAAGGGTCCGTGCGATGTGCAAACGCCTCATAACACCTGGCGTGACGTCCGCGAGTGTTTTTGCCTTGGTCGACAACCCAGGCGGCTTCGTTGGCGTACACGATATTGAAGGCCTGATCCATAACCGCCACTCGGTCGGACAATCCACGAGCGAGTTGTTTAATGGCTTCGATGCGCGCAGTAATGATGGGATCTGTCGGCGCGGAACCGTGCTGGATGTCTGAGTCAGACAAGGCTATCTCGTGTCACGAGGAAGCATTTGTTCTGGGCATGATACGCCGTGAGCTGATGATGGGATTGACTCATCAGCCGTCAGCCTTGGTTCCAGATTCCAGCAATTGTTGCACACATTTCTTGAGGTCGGCAATACGGACCGGTTTATCAAAGTAGGCGTTCGCCCCGCCTTTAACACTCGAGCTTTCAAGCTCGCATCACCGAACCCTGTGATAACAACAATGGGACAGTGGGGGGCCACAGTTCGTAACCGGCTGACGTAATCATCTCCGCCCGCCGGCATGCGAAGGTCGGTGAGAATCAGGTCCGGCGCAGATTGCAGCACTGACAGAAAGGCTTCGTCTCCATCCCTCGCCTCACGAAGGTGATACCCCGTTCCCCAAAATTCATCACACAGCAAACTGCGCATGTCTCGGTCATCTTCGACGATCAGTAAGATGGCCCCCTTTCGTTCCGGTAGGGTCATAATCCTCCTTGACTCTGTTCATTCCTAAGATGTCAGAGAAACTAGGTGGCAAGGCGCGTGCCGGTCGAGGCCAGTGAAAGTGATCAAATTCCCTGAGAATTGAGGCAGGATCTGATTGAGCGGGATTCGAGTGGCGAAAAAGTCCACATCCACGGGCACGTCTGCTGTTGCAGGATGCAACAGCTTTCGGACCCTCGCAATGTAACTGAAGATCCTCGACTGACAGGTCCCATGGTCAGTTCGCTCTGCTGTCAACTGGTTGACGCAATCGGCAACAGGACCGTAACCGTCGTTCCCTTCTTTTCTTCACTCTCAACGGCAATGGAACCTTGATGCTCTTCGATAATGCCCTTGACCACGGTCAATCCCAATCCGGTCCCTTGGCCGAATTCTTTTGTCGTAAAGAACGGCTCGAAGATCTTCTTCACCGCATCGCGAGGAATTCCATGACCCGTATCAGCCACTGTGAGTTTGACCATCTGCTGCTCCGGCGCAAGCCCTACTCGCAGCATCCCGCCATCCGGCATGGCATGAACGGCATTCATGACGAGATTGATGAACACTTGGCTCATTTGATCCTGATCGGCCAGCGCCATGGGACAGATTTCAGCCATCGTCATCTCGACCTGAATCTGATTTCGAGAAAGGCGCTCTTGGAACATTTCCATACCGTCTTCTACGACTCCCCGAAGGTCCAGCGCTCGCCGTTCCGGTGCTTTGCGTCGTGCGAATGACAGCAACTGATTCATGACCTTCGTAATCCGCTCGACTTGAGTCACGATGGTCTGAAGCCCTTTCTTGATCGGCTCCTCAGTGACACGGGCCATCATATACTCGGCACGGCCGAGAATGACGTTCATCGGCGTCCCGATTTCATGGGCCATACCAGAGGCCAACGTACCGAGTTCAGCTATCCGCTCGGTTCTGCGCAGTTGCTCCAACAGCCGCCTCTGTTCGCTGACATCTCGGAGCATGACCAAGATAGCCGGTCCCTCTTCGTCGGCGAATCGGGCTGCACTGCACTCCACGTCAACCGCCCGCCCGCCGAGCATCACAATCTTCTCCTCAAGCATGGGCACCTGTGGACTGCCCTCGATCAGTTCATGAAACCGCTCACAAACGGCATCATGATAGTCTGGATGAAACAGATCAACGAGTGACTTCCCCAGAATCTCGTCCGCCCTCACCGCGCCGAACAGCTTGATGGCCTGGTCGTTCGCAAAGACGATGTGGCCACCCCTGTTCACAAGGATCGCGTACGGTGAGACGTCAATCAGGCGCCGATAGCGTTCTTCGCTCTGCCGCACCAAGTGGTCGGCCTGTTCGCGTTCTGTGACGTCTCGGAGGATGACGGTATAGTATTTCCTGTTCTCCACGGCGATCTGTGAGATGGCCGCTTCGATCGGAAACTCGTTTCCGTTCGAGCGGAGTCCCATTACTGCTCCTAGCTTGCCCATCATTCGGGTCGTCACGCCGGATTGTCCGAACGTCCGAACATGATGACGGTGGGCGTCGCGGTACCGAGCGGGCAAGAATCGGTCGAGTGGTTGCCCGATGGCCTCTCGAGTGGAGCAGCAGAACATCTGTTTGGCTGCTCGGTTGAACAACACGATTCTTTGCTCCTCGTCCACGGTGATGATCGCATCCATCGCGGACCCGATGATGTCGGTCAGCCGGCGCTCGTTGTGCGCAAGCGCGTCCGTCGCCTCGACCTTGCCCCGCTCGGCCCGCATCGCGTTGATCAGGGCGCCGGTGGTCGAGAGGAGGGCGTTCACCCGGTCGATCTGGGCGGGACCGTACCCACCCGGCCGGTTGGCGAACCCGGCCACGCC
>JAAUPT010000013.1 GCA_012032965.1 Nitrospira sp. | reverse complement strand
GCACGCATTGGGGCGCCAATGACGGCCATGCCGTGGTATGGGTTTGGGTTGATCGACCGCTAACCTAGGAACTGTATCGTGGCTCACGTGTTTTTTGGATATTTCGCCGGGATGATTGCCATTACCTCCATTCTGGTGGTGGCACTACGGAATCCTGTTTATAGCGCACTGTCTCTTCTGATCATGTTTTTCCACGTCGCAGGATTGTATATCACGCTCCATGCCGAATTTCTCGCTGCCGTGCAGGTCATCGTCTATGCCGGGGCCATCCTCGTGCTGTATCTATTTGTCGTCATGTTGCTCAACGTCAACCGCGACGACCGGTACCACAGCCAATGGCGAGTCGCCGCTTTTGTCTGCGTTCCGTTATCGGTCGAATTTCTCGTCCTGCTCTCAGGCAACATGGGTGCAGCCAATCGTCAACCGGCCTCACTTCCTGTTGAGCCTCACGTCGCAGACAATACATTGGCCATTGGCCAAACGCTCTTCTCGACATATTTGTTCCCTTTTGAAGTGGCCTCCCTGATTCTCTTGGTCGCCATGATCGGCGCGATTGTCCTCGCGAAACGCGACGTCGGCGAGCATGAGGCAAAGGACGTGACACACGTGCCAGGTGCCCAATGACAGTCCCTGTTTCCTACTATCTGATCTTGAGCGCCATCGTGTTCTTGACGGGTGTCGTCGGCGTGTTGATCCGGCGCAACATCATCGCCATTCTGCTGTCCGTGGAACTGATGCTGAACGCCACCAACATAAACTTCGTCGCGTTCTCCGACCACCTGCAAGATCTTGGCGGGCAGGTGTTTGTCTTTTTTGCCTTGACCGTCGCAGCTGCAGAAGTCGCGGTCGGTCTGGCCATCATCATCGCCTTGCACCGATCCAGTTCTACGATCAATATTGAGGAGTTCAACCTACTCAAGTGGTAAACATACCCGTGACGACTCATCACCCCTCACACGCTACACTCCTCAGTTTGCTTCTTGAGGCTTCTGTGGGACCGACGACCATCGATTGACACCTTCACCATGCTTTACGCACTCATCCCATTCCTCCCACTGGCTGCCTTTCTTGTCTTAGGATTAGGGGGCTCCCGGATCAAGGACCGGGCGCACCTGGTTGCAGTCCCGGCAGTCTTGTTATCGCTCGTGCTGGCACTGTCGGCTTTTTTTGAGATTGCCTCCGGTTCTGTTATTTCGGTGCCACTCTATACGTGGCTCGCTTCGGGTGATCTCGATATTCACATCGGCCTCCATATCGATCGGCTCACCGCCGTCATGCTTTTGCTGGTAACCGGCGTCAGTTCGCTCGTGCACATTTATACGATCGGTTACATGCACGGCGATTCAGGCTATGCCCGCTTCTTCAGCTATATCGCCCTCTTCACCTTCTCCATGTTGATGCTGGTGCTCGCCGATAATTTGCTCCAGCTTTTCATATTCTGGGAAGCTGTCGGTCTGTGCTCCTATCTCTTGATCGGACATTGGTACGAGCGCGCGTCGGCCTGTGCCGCGGCAACCAAGGCATTTCTCGTGAATCGTGTAGGTGATTTCGGCTTCATGCTGGGTCTGCTGTTGGTCTGGTACCATTTTGGATCACTGAACTACCTCGATATCTTTCCTGCCATCCATGAAGCGACCGACCTGACGATGAATCTTCTCGGTCCGTTCGGAGGTGTGTGGGAGGTTTCCGTATTCACGCTCATCGCCCTCTTACTGTTCACCGGCGCGGTAGGTAAATCGGCACAAGTCCCTCTTCACGTCTGGTTGCCTGATGCCATGGAAGGCCCCACACCGATTTCGGCTCTCATTCACGCTGCCACAATGGTGACAGCCGGTGTGTTCATGGTTGCACGGCTCGCTCCCATCTATAACCTGTCTTCCACCGCTATGAGCGTCGTTGCCGTAACCGGCGCTGCTACGATGCTTCTTGGCGCCACGATTGCGCTGACCCAAACAGATATCAAACGTGTGGTGGCCTATTCGACCGTGAGCCAGCTCGGCTACATGATCATGGCCTGTGGACTCGGCGCGTATGCTTCCGGCATGTACCATCTGTTAACCCACGGTGCCTTCAAAGCCCTGTTGTTCCTTGGCTGTGGCTCAGTGATCATCGCCCTTCATCATGAGCAGGACATGCGGCATATGGGAGGCCTCAAGGAGAAACTCCCGATTACCTATTGGACGTTCGTGGTCGGTTCACTCGCCCTTGCCGGCTTTCCTCTCACGGCTGGATTTTTCAGCAAGGATGATATTCTGGTATCCGCTTGGTTATCGGGAGATCTTGGTCGGGTTTTGACTATTTTGGGTTTATTGACGGCGCTACTGACTGCTTTCTATAGCTTTAGACTCGTGTTCGTAACCTTTTGGGGACCGTCGCATGCCGATCCGCAGCATGCGGCACACATCCAGGAACCTTCACGGACGATGACGACACCGCTCCTTATTCTGGCAGTCTTCAGCGTGCTGACCGGATACCTCGGCATCCCATCATTGATGCCGTCTTTTCTACCGGACAGGAAGCCGCGGCTCAGCATGGTTCCGACGGGTTCATGATCATGCTTGCTGCTACTGTGGTGGGGTTACTCGGTATCGCATCGGCCTACTATGTCTACGTACTGAACCCTCATCTTCCCGATCGTCTCGCCGGAGGGTTGAAGAGCCTTTATCACGCCTCGTTGAACAAGTGGTATGTCGATGAACTGTATGACTATCTTTTCGTACGACCAACGTTGAAGGCAGCCTCCGAACTTTGGAAACGAGTCGATGTCGAGGTGATCGATGGAGCCGTGAATGGGATCGCACGGGCCATCGCGTGGGGGGGGTGGTTGTTGAGGCTCATCCAGAGCGGCCAAACCCAACACTACGCCCTGGCAATGGCCGTGGGTATCGTCGTGTTAACGGCGTATCTACTTTTGTGATGACTACGAATGGAACGAACCCTGGCAAACGCGGCATGATCCATTGTACAGACCATATTCTGCGATTCGCATTTGCAGATCTGGAGTGCTGATGACTGGCTTTCCTTGGCTTACGGTGTTGATCTTTCTGCCCTTGATTGGAGCAGTGGTCCTCTTTACCGTCAAGGACTCCTCTGTCCGACTGGTCGCCCTAGGTATTACCGTTGCCGACTTACTGATCTCGCTTCCTCTCTGGTGGCTCTTCGACGCATCCTCCGGTCAGATGCAATTCGTTGAATTTGCCAGATGGATCCCCACTCTCTCAATCAACTACAAGCTTGGTCTCGACGGTATCAGCTTACCTCTGATCATCATGACGACGGTCCTGATGCCGCTCTGCGTCTTGATCTCCTGGCATGCCATAGAGACGAGAGTTCGGAGTTTCATGGCCATGCTGTTGATCATGGAAAGTGCCATGATCGGAGTGTTCTGCGCGTTGGATTTCGTACTATTCTACGTATTTTGGGAAGCGATGCTGATTCCGATGTACCTCCTGATCGGAGTCTGGGGCGGGCCGAATCGCATCTATGCCGCCATTAAATTCTTCCTCTATACCCTCGCCGGCAGTGTCTTGCTGCTGGTCGGAATCCTGGTCCTATATTTCCAGGGTGGCCACACCTTCGACATTCTTCAGCTGAGCCAGAGAAGCTACGGAGAGGCTCTTCAGATTTGGATTTTTTTCGCCTTTTTCGCAGCGTTCGCCGTCAAAGTTCCTATGTTCCCCTTCCATACCTGGCTACCGGACGCGCACGTAGAAGCTCCCACAGCCGGGAGCGTGCTTCTCGCTAGCGTCCTGCTCAAAATGGGGACGTATGGTTTTTTACGCTTTAGTCTTCCCATGTTGCCGGATGCATCACGGTTGTTCACCCCGTTGATGGTGGCACTTTCGATTGTGGCCATTATCTACGGCGCTTACATGGCCTTAGCCCAGGCCGATCTCAAAAAGCTCATCGCCTACTCCAGCGTCAGCCATATGGGGTTCGTCACGCTCGGCCTCTTCATGTTCAATATTCAGGGGATTGAAGGTGCCGTCATGCAGATGGTGAATCACGGCATCACCACGGGTGGGCTCTTTCTCTGTGTCGGAATGATCTACGAACGAACTCACAGCCGACAGATCGCCGACAATATCGGTCTCACGAAGCCGATGCCTCGCTATGCCACACTCCTCGTCATTTTTGCGCTGTCTTCGCTTGGACTTCCCGGCACGAACAGTTTTGTGGGTGAATTCATGGTACTCGTAGGCACGTTCCTCTGGAGTAAGATCGCCGCAGCGCTTGCATCTTTGGGTATTATCCTAGCCGCTGCCTACCTGCTCTGGATGATTCAACGGGTCGCGTTCGGCATCCCCGCCGCGCATGTACTTCCGAAACTTCGCGATCTCAACCTTCGTGAAATGGTGACTCTTGTGCCGCTGGCGGTCCTGATTTTCGTGATCGGCCTGTTTCCTAATCCCGTGCTGACTCGCATGCACATGAGCGTGGAGAAAGTTATCGCACGTGTCATTCCGCTTCCCCAGGAAGAGACGTCAGCTCTGAATCAGCAGGTTCCTTCCTCCACCCAACAGGGTCTAACCGCGAATGTCGACCTAACGATCTCCCGAGGCACAACCTCTTCGCGCTTGGCTGATCTCTCGACGAAGGAACACCGGCCATGACTTTCTCGGTGGGCGACCTCTTCCTTATCCTACCGGAATTGCTCGTCATCACAGCGGCCTGCGTCGTGCTTGTGCTTGACCCAGTACTGCGCGGGCCTAGCAAGGATAGCCTGGTGTGGGTGAGTCTTGGAACCCTCGCCATATGTATGGGGTTGACGGCATCCCAGGTGAGCGGTCCGACCGCGATCTTTAGTGGGCTCGTCATCATCGATGCCTATGGAGCCTTTTGGAAATTGCTCCTGTACTTCGTCACCGGCCTCACCATCCTTCTTTCGTATTCGTACCTTAAGGAAGAGCGGCTGTATTTCGGCGAATATTATGGTTTTATTCTGCTCGCGCTCGCCGGAATGATGGTCATGGTGTCGGCGGACGATCTGTTGACGATCTATCTCGGCACCGAGCTCATGTCCCTCTCGCTGTACGTGATGACGGGACTCAAGCGCGAAGAACCGCGCTCTCTCGAGGCCTCTGCAAAGTACTTCGTCTTGGGAGCATTTTCATCCGGCATCCTCCTCTATGGGATATCGCTGCTGTATGGAGCGACGGGCAGTACCAGGCTGCCGGAGATCGCCACGGTTATCGCGGGCCAAGGATTGAGTGATCCGTTACTGTTATTTTCCACAATCTTGCTCGCGGTAGGATTTGGCTTCAAGCTCGCTGTGGTTCCGTTCCACATGTGGACCCCCGATGTCTACCAGGGTGCCCCGACCTCCGTGACCGCTTTTATGGCGGTGGCCTCTAAAGCCGCCAGCTTCGGCGCTTTTCTCAGGGTATTTATAGAGGGTCTGGGAGGGCTCAAAGCGAATTGGTCCGCGATCTTTCTCTTGCTCTGCATCGCCACCCTGTTGATCGGTAACATCGTTGCCCTAATCCAAACGAACGTCAAGCGTATGTTGGCTTACTCAAGCATCGCCCATGCGGGCTATGCCTTAATCGGGGTCGTGGCCGCCGGTCGGATGGAGGGTTCTTCCGGGATCGCCAGCGTCTTACTCTATCTGGCGCTGTACACCTTCATGACCTTCGGAGCCTTTGCAATCGTGGCAATGCTTCGCAAAGGCAACATCGAAGGAGAGGAGATCGAAGACTTTACCGGCCTGTCGAAACGCCACCCTCTGGCCGCACTCTTGATGCTGATCTTTATGGTTTCGCTGGCGGGAATTCCACCGACTGCCGGCTTTGTCGGAAAATTGTATATCTTCAAGTCAGCGGTGGAAGCCGGCATGACGTGGTTGGCGGCGCTTGGCCTGATCTTTGCCGCGATTTCGGCCTACTTCTACCTGCGACTCGTCATGGTCATGTACATGCGGGAGCCGATCGATCATTCGGACACCGCTCCTCATGTGGTTATGTCTCCGACTCTCTCCATCGTGCTCGCCTGTACGGTCGCTGGGGTTGTTATCTTTGGAGTCTACCCCAACCCGCTCGTGAGCTTCACCATGCAGGCCGTGTTGATACTAAAATAGGCCGTCGTCTTTTTTTAACGATCATCTCCGTGCAGAGCATCATGAGTGTCCTCCGCTTTCTACTTGACGCTTTGAGCGCTTTCCTGCGGCAGGGTTGTCCCAGCTTGGCAGCAGCCCTAGCCTTTTTCTCGCTGCTTTCACTCTTTCCGCTTGTTTTTCTTCTACTCTACGGCATCAGTTTTCTTGTAAGCCAAGATATCATCGGTGAACAGTTCATGCTGAGCTTCCTCAAAGGCTTCCTACCTTCACTGGGCGAACGCCTGGCCGAAGAGCTCCATCGAATCAGTGTCTTGGAAAGCGTGCGCTGGCTCGTGTTTCTATCTTTCTTCTGGTTTGGTGGCCTCGTCTTTTACGAACTCGACTATACGCTCAACGTGGTTTTTGAAAGCACCCAGAAGCGACATCCCTTGATTTCCACCGTGGTTTCCATTGCCCTATTAGCGTCAACCGGGCTCCTTCTTTTCATTTCATATGTCGCGACACAAGCCATCACGTTTTTAACTGCCTACGCCCCTCGACTCTGGGGACTCGATCTTGTCGCCCTAGCCGCACACGATTTTCATCTGACATACACCCTTCCCTTTGCACTCGCATTTCTGGCAGTGAGCCTGTTGTATCGCCTGGTTCCTCGACGCAGCCCACGATGGAGAGACGCCATGGCCGGAGCACTGATTTTTGGCTTACTTTGGGTTTCCACAAAGGTCATATTCGTCAGTTATGGCAGCTATGCCACTGTCTATGCACGACTCTATGGATCGTTGCTGGAAGTCGTGCTTTTACTCCTGTGGGTCTACTATTCAGCTGGGCTTCTCCTATTCGGTGGAGTTATCGCTCACAAGCTTCAACAACTTGCCCATATCTCGCAATCCACTTCTGCCGATCATATCTCATAAGCACAACGTGGGAAAAATCGAAGCTGAACAGGAAAGCATTGACCCGAGAGTTTGAAACAAGGAGGACCTGCCGGAAGTTTCTGTGGGTTTCGTACCTCCTCACTGCCTCACCCGCGACGTAATTGCAGAAAATGCACAATGGCCGACTGTGTCACAAGGCCCACAACCTCTCCGTCTTGCACGACCACCAATCGATCCCATCCTCCGCGAGCCATTCGCTCCACGGCATGAATCACCGGCACTTCCGGTGTGATCACCAATGACTCTGAAACAGGGCGCATCACTTGCTCAACCTGGCGCCACGCCCAAAGTGCTGGAGCCACACTCTGTACCTCACAAACTGTCACGAGCCCTACCAACCGACGATCGTCCAATACAGGAAACCCTCCGTAGCCATAGGCCTGGAAATACTGATTCACAGCTTCATGAAGCGTGCACTTCGCAGGAATCGAGACCACGGTCGTCACCATCATGTCTCGAATAGGGATCGTCGCTAAGGACTGCCGCAGCACGGCTTGGCGTCGACTGGCTAACGCAGCCGCGAATAGAAACATCCCGATAAAAACGACCCATCCTCCGTTCGACATCATGGAAGCCGGCAACTCCCCGCTGACGGCCCCATAGACGACGATAAGACCGACAAGACCGAAGATCGCCCCAAACGCCAGTCCAACCACCGCAGCTTGCCTCGTAGCCCGATAGAAGTCCTTTCCCCATGCCCACAGTCCGGCACGCAGCACGCGTCCGCCATCGAGTGGAAAACCGGGGATCAAGTTAAAAAGCCCCAGCTGCACATTGACCATGCCCAACAAGACTCCAAGCATGATCACCCCCTGTAGCCCCTGCTGCCGTTGAATAGTTTCAGCCAGTAGTACAAGCAGAAAACAGGCCCCACCGATCACGAAACTCACGGCCGGTCCGGCAACGGCGATGAGAAACTCCGCCTTTGGTGACGGTGCTTCCCTGCGCATATGCGCCACTCCGCCAAAAATGAACAGCGTGATCTGCTCAATTGGGATGCGGTAGTAGAGCGCCACATAGGAGTGCCCCAGTTCGTGCAGCAACACAGAAAGAAACAATAGAACTGCGGCGATTGCGCCCATAGCCCAATAGCGCTCAGGGGAGAGACCGGGCAAACTATCAGGCAGATACCCCGTCGAGAGGCTCCATGTTGCCAGGAAAAAGACCAGAAACCAGGAGGCGTGGATGCGAATAGGAATTCCCAACGCACGCCCAATTTTCCAGGACGGCATGTGCATGGAGGACACCGTAACAGCTGCATACTCAGAGGGTCAATTCAGCCTCACCGGATCAGGTATACTCACTCGTGTGCGACGATATTGGCTCAACATACTCTTGGAGATTCTCTTGACCGGAAGTACGTCACTGTTATTTTTCGTAGACAGTGTTGCTCAAGTCATCAAATCTGCGCCACCAACCTGTCCCGGCATCGCGTTGACGTTCGATCTCTGCCCAGTGCGGAATGGGCCGGGCTGTCCACCCTATGGAGAATACAACGACGTGACCGTCGCCCTGGCGAACATGCTCGGCCTGCGGTTCATCCAATGGAATATCGAATCGGGAGATCCTGACCCTACGCTCTCTCCCGACCAGATTCTCACCCGTGTCGCCAATCGTGCCAAACCCGGCAGCATCGTCGTTTTTCATGCGAACGGCAAAGGCAAGCAAACAAAGCAGGTGATCGAGCAGCTGACAATGGACATCCATCCTCGGAAAGGCCTCAAGCCTCTGACCATCAGTGAGCTGTTGAACTGTACATCCCCAAATCCATGACCACCCTCAATACCAGAAACATGCATCCCAACGATCGAAGCGCGGTCGTTCATCTACTCGGTGAATCTGATCCCTGGAAGACGCTCGGATACACAATGAATGATTGGAACCGCATCTTTTGTCCGACCCCTCAAGGTCGAGACTGCTATGTAGCCGAACTTGATGGACAGATGGCAGGGGTGGCCATTGTAAAACAGAAGTTTCTTCTGGGCGACTACTTGGAACTCTTGGCTGTGGCCGAATCGGTTCGTCAAAATGGAATCGGAGGTCGGCTCTTACAGTATATCGAACAGCTCGTGTTCCAACGAACCAAGAACCTCTTTGCCTGTGTGTCGGATTTCAACGAGTCCGCGAGGGCCTTCTACAAGAAACACGGCTATCAAGAAATCGGTCCTATGCCTAACTTCCTCATCCCTGACAGCGCTGAGATACTCCTACGAAAGACGGCGGGACCGGCCAGAGCCTCAGAATGGAGTGCCGACAGGTAGCGATGAATGCAACCAGCTAGGGCTACGCGGTCATTCCATGAGTTGACGTGGGCTACATCACGGTGTAAGGAAGGGTATCATGATGGTCAAAAAGCTACTCCATACGAGAATGCGCGTGAGCGATTTAGATGAGACCATCCGGTTCTACACAACCATTCTTGGTCTTGAGGTCATTGAACGGAAGACCTCTCCGCGCGGGTCACAGCTGGCGTTCCTCAAAGTGCCCAATAGCGACGAACTCATCGAGCTCACCAGTTTTCCCCCGAGCGGACCAGTCAAGGTCCAAGAGGATCTCGTCCATCTCGCTTTCCAGGTAGAACACCTTGAGGAGACGATCGCGACACTCACTGCTCAAGGGGTTAAGATCACGGATGGCCCGACGAAGACTTCTTCCGGGAGCCGATTCATCTTCATCGATGCGCCGGACGGTTACGAGATCGAGTTGATCGAACGGCCAGCTGGAGTGAACATTGTCTAGCTCCCTAGCTGTCATGTATCATCGCAGCGTCCATCTGCTCTCTACATTGACGATCTGACGCCCCCCGAAGTACCTTCTTTCCTATAAATACTGGATGAGTTTCCCGAATCAGGAGGGCAAGCGAGATGAAGAACGGTTTTTTCCGCGGACACGGGCTTGGCAACGACTACCTCGTGATGAATCCCGATGATCTCACGTGTAAGCTGACACCCAAAAATATTACGTTGATCTGCGACCGCAACTGGGGACTGGGCAGTGATGGCATCTTGGCATTGGCTCCGTCAAGGAAGGCTGATTTCGGCCTGCGCATTTTCAACCCGGACGGCAGTGAAGCGGAAAAATCAGGAAATGGGCTTCGAATCTTTGCCCGCTATCTCCACGCCACGAGCAAAACAAAAAAGAAGCATTTTACGGTCGAGACAAAAGGTGGATTGGTCACCATCGATCTACATATAGACCGGCACGGAGACGCCAACACCGCCACGGTCGAGATGGGGAAAGCTACATTCGCTCCAGAGTCGCTCCCCTGTTCGCTCAGCGTACCGGAGTTGCTTCAGCAGCCCATCAGCGCCGCGGGGCAGTCCCTGATTTTCACTGGCGTCAGTGTCGGCAATCCTCATTGCGTGGTGTTTAGACCGGCCGGCAAGGCCTGGTCGCGGGAAGACCTGTTGACGCTCGGCCCGGCCCTGGAGAATCATGCCTTATTCCCCAAGCGGACCAACGTGCAACTAGCTGTCCCAACCGGTCCGAAGGAAATCTTCATCTTGATTTGGGAGCGAGGCGCCGGAGAGACGCAGGCCTCCGGCTCGTCATCTTGCGCAGCAGCCAGCGCCGCGGTGCGTTTGGGATTGGTGAAAAGCCCGGTTACTGTGAAGATGCCGGGTGGCGCTTTGAACATCAGTGTGGGTCAAGACTTCAGCCTGACCATGAAAGGGCCGGTAGCCGAAGTCGCGCGTGGGGCATTAAGTCCATCGTTCGTTCGTGGACTGAAGTAGAGCCTCGTCGCCCCCCATGCTGCTACCTGTGAACAGGACAAAATATTGCGCCTACTCCTGGTATCCTTATGCTTATCGAGCCACGGTTGACGCATGATTCCTGACACGCTTCGTTCCAAGCTAGACCATCTTCCCCATACTCCCGGTGTGTACTTGTTCAAGAACTCACAGAGGGAAATTCTCTACATCGGGAAAGCGGCTGTACTGGCCGATCGTATCCGATCCTACTTCCAAAAAGGCACGGATCATACCGCCAAGACCAGCCTGCTCGTCGGCCAGGTAGCAGACCTAGAGACAATGGTGACCAGGTCCGAGCTCGAAGCGCTGATACTGGAAAGCAACCTTGTCAAGCGCCACAAACCACGTTTCAACATCGTGTTGAGGGATGACAAGCAATACCCTTATGTCAGACTGCCGATCAAGGAAGATTTTCCACGGCTTTCCATCGTCCGCCGAGTCCAGAGAGATGGCGCCCTGTATTATGGTCCCTATACACCGGCGAACGCTCTGCGCGAGACCTTGAAAGTGATCAAACACGTCTTCCCCCTGGCCACCTGCACCATCGACATCAACGGAACCGCCGAACGGGCCTGTCTTGAGTTTGAAATCAAGCGCTGCATGGCCCCCTGCACAGGCAATCAAACGAAGGAAGAGTACCATCAGATCGTCAAACAGGTCCGCCAATTTCTGGAGGGACGTGACCGTGAGCTGCTCGACGACCTTCGCGCTAAAATGGAAGGGGCGGCGGAACGAGAGGAATTTGAGGAAGCTGCACGCTTGAGGGACCGCCTCTTCAAGATCGAGCGGATGCTGGAGAAGCAACGTATTACACAAACCTCTGCCACCGATCAGGACGTGCTTGGGCTTGCGCGGCGAGGAGCTGCCGTAGACCTTCAGATCCTGTTTGTACGGGGAGGATTGCTGATCGGACGGAAGGACTTCTTTTGGCCGCAATCGGCGGATGTCTCAAATCACGAACTCATCCGGTCCGCGATCGAGCAATTTTACAATAAAGACGGTCAACCACCGCGAGAAGTCTTGGTCCCGACCGACCTGGAAGACGTTGCTCTGATCGAGCAATGGCTGTCGGATAAGCGCGGAGAAGCTGTCCGCATCTTGGTCCCTGAACGCGGGACAAAACATGAGCTGATCCTCCTGGCCGAAGAAAATGCGGTGTCGGCCGTCGCAGACCATCTGCGTGATGAAGAGCTCGGGCAACAAGCCTGTGACGAGCTCAAACGGTTGCTCCGTCTCGATCGCCATCCTCGCCGTATTGAAGGATTCGACATCTCAAATACGATGGGGAACCAATCTGTCGCTTCGATGGTCGTGTGGGAAGCCGGGGAAATGAAAAAGTCGGACTATCGTCGGTTCAAAATCCAGACGGTCCAGGGGGCCAATGACTTCGCCAGCATGAAAGAAGTTGTCATGCGTCGATACGGGAGCACCCGCGATGAGCCAAATCGAATCACGGAGGACTTGCCTCGACCGGATGTGGTCTTGATCGATGGGGGACTCGGGCAATTGGCCGCTGCTATTGAGGGGCTGAAGGAAGTTGGCCAACAGGACCTCCCGATTCTTGGTTTGGCTAAGGCCCGAGGAGAGAAGGAGGAACGGGTCTTCCTCGCGGGAAGAAAAAATCCGATTTCGCTCACGGCGACGGCTCCGGCCACCCATCTGTTGCAGCACATTCGCGATGAAGCCCATCGTTTCGCAATCACGTTCCACCGCAAGCTTCGTGGTCAATCACTGGTCAGCTCCAAACTGGATCAGGTTATTGGAATCGGTCAGATTCGGCGCAATCGACTCCTGAGCCGGTTCGGCAGCCTAGACAAGATCGCTCAAGCGACGGACGAGCAGTTGCGTGAAGCGGCCGGTGTGGACGCCAAGACCGTCGCCGAAATCCGGAAAGCGCTCTCGTGAACCTTTCTCTTAGCCCGCATAATTCATGACTGCTCGAAGCTATGATGAGGAGCAAGCCTGCCCGTCGCAGCAGAGTATCCGCGATCGCAACAGAAGTGTTCATGAATCATATCCGTTAGAACTGCACCTTGACCGACACAGTTCCAAGATGGACAAATGCGTTGGTACGTTGCGTTGACGGTGGGATTCACGTGCCCGTGACTGTCCGGGGCTCATAGATCCATTCCTGATAGGCTACGTCGAGCCCCATCGATTTAGGCCTGAATCGCGACCCCCCTCAGTCCCTCCGCAAGCGATCAATCCCAAGAACTTCTCGCTGTCTCTGCAGGAAAATCCTGTGCCAATCGAAATAGTATCCGCCGACAAGGAAATAGTCCCCGGGTTAAACGTCGCATCGGGATTCGGGGTGTCGGTTCGCGTATACCCAGTGCAGGTTGCCACATCCCAATAAGACAGTCAGGAGGATCGATCCATTTATACTCGCTTCCGATCTGGATCACCGGGACGACGTCCATTGTTGGGGCTGAGGCAAACTTCCTCCGCTGGAGAAGTACAGGTCGAAGTTCCTGGTGGATTTGCAGCCGACGTATTCGACGTCGAGTTCGAGTATTCATTCCAGTCCCTCGATTCCACTTCACTTCAATGAGCCAAGCCGACACCTCGTCACGTCTATAATTGACAGCTCACGGTGTCTTCAGCTAGAAATGCCTTCTCTCCTGTGTATTCTTCATCATGACGATATGCTGATGGGTAAGACCAATGAATCGTTTCCGTATTCTCCGAAGGGTTATCGCTGAAAGAAACGCATGTCTCAAGATTTAGCAGCGACACCCGCAGATGCGGTTCAAACTTCCGGTGTG
>JAAUPT010000233.1 GCA_012032965.1 Nitrospira sp. | reverse complement strand
CAATCACCGAGCGCACCTTCCTCCGTTGTAAGTGCCCGATAAAATGCCAGCATACCGGGGACTCCGTGAAGGCAGCTCTTTTGGAAAGCGCCTCCTGAACGCGATTTTCCCCTAAGATCGTCAAGCCGGCACGCAGTCCTTCCTTAATGTGATCGACCGCTACGGTCTTTGTAACAGCCACGAGCCGAACGCTTCCACCAGGACGTCCGGCTCTCTCTTCAGCTGACCGAATCTTCGAGAGCACCGATTGAACACGTTCAGCTATCGTCCCTCCGATGAGCGGTTCCATCACCCTCTCTCGAGCATCCCGTCCACCCATTCAGCAAATCGTCTGTATGTCAACAATCAGACGCACTACCTGGCAGAATCCGGCTTATTCTCGCCTCAACGGCAAACCGATGGCGCTCACCATGGTGCCGTTGACTTTCCCCTCTCGCCGATAGGAGAAAAAGAGATCGTCATGACAAATTGTACAAAGATTGACGGTCGTCACCCGCTGCGGGGTGGCCCCATGCCTCTGCACCTGTTCCCGGATAAGGGCCTTTAGATCCAAATGCACCCTTCCGTTTCTTCTACTTCGAACCACTTTCTCCCAACACGAAATCCCCCGGCACAGACTGTTTAATACGGGCTCATCCACTTCATAGCAGCAGACCCCCTGCGGAGGGACCAATACTGATTCGGACCTGGCCTGGGCGTGAACCAAAGCGCGACTCCAACAGAGCGAGTGTTTTGGGCACGATGCCCGCCACCGCACCTCGCCAGCCAGCATGGATGGCCGCGACGACTCGGCGTTGTGGATCATGCATTAAAATGGGGACGCAGTCCGCTGTCCGCACTGCCACCATAATCCCTGGCTGATCTGTCACTAAGGCATCCCAGCCTCCCGCAAATCGGTCCATTGGTGACAGTGCGCGATCCACCACGAGCGCTTCCGTTCCATGGACCTGCTTCACGGTCAGCGTCCATGAATTGGTTCCCGCCGCTGCTAAGCCCCGTCGAGGAACACCAAGTTCGAGGTCAAGCCCGAT
The DNA here is from genome assembly GCA_012032965.1 of Nitrospira sp. GTDB lineage: Bacteria > Nitrospirota > Nitrospiria > Nitrospirales > Nitrospiraceae > Nitrospira_D. Next base: position 3,327 of record JAAUPT010000233.1, on the reverse strand, counting down.
GGCGTGTTGCCGAGTCCCAAAAAAATGCCGGGTCTGATTTTCGACATCCGAAAATGCGGTAGGTAATGACCGATGTGCTCCCCATATCGACGTTCACTATTCCATCATCTGATGACCGGTATGAAATTAGTCCGTTTGTTTGCGAAGAAACGTCGGCACATCCCACTCGTCCTCCGCTGTCAGCGAGTTCCGATCTGCCGACTCCTTCGCTTCACTCATTCGTCTCAAAAACGTCGGACGGTCGAGATCCTTCACTGGTCGTTCTGCCGCGAGAGAGGCAACCACACCAGCCAGTACCGGTTGGATAGGTTTGGCCGTCCGATTTATCCCCCGATCCGCTTCGGGTACAACGGCTGCTGGATTCTCCTCTCGTTCAAACCCGGTTGCGATGACCGTAATGATGAGTTCTTCACCGATGTCAGGGTTAATGACCTGCCCGACGATGATGTTGGCTTCGGGATCTGCTGTCTGCTGAATGATGGAGGCCGCTTCTTCGATCTCATGCAAAGACATGCTGGGACCTCCAGTAATATTGAGGAGGACTCCACGAGCTCCCTCTACACTCCCTTCCTCAAGGAGTGGGCTACACATAGCTTTTTGGGCTGCTTCGATTGCTCGATTCGGCCCGCGAGAAACACCCATCCCCATCACTGCACGTCCAGTGTGCGACATCACGGTACGCACGTCGGCGAAATCCACGTTCACATGGCCGGTGGTGGTAATGACATCGGCGATGCCCTGAATAGCTTGACGCAGGACGTCATCTGCCACTTTGAACGCCTCTAGAAGCGGAGTTGCCTTATCAACAATCCCGAGCAGCCGCTGGTTTGGAATCACGAGTAATGTATCAACATGGCGGCGCAGGTCGCGGATACCCTCTTCGGCATGCTTGTGTCGCCGCTGGCCTTCATATTGAAATGGCTTCGTCACGACACCAACTGTCAGAATCCCCATTTCACGAGCAATGCTGGCGACAATAGGTGCAGCGCCGGTGCCGGTTCCTCCACCCATACCGGCGGTGACAAATACCATGTCTGCCCCATCAATACATTCTCGGATAGGCTCTCGGCTTTCGAGTGCTGCATCTCGTCCGATTTCCGGTTTGGCGCCCGCACCCAAACCGCGAGTTCGATCCGGCCCGAGTTGGATTTTGTAGGATGCCAGGGATCGATCGAGTGCCTGGAGGTCGGTGTTGCTGGCGATAAAATCGACGCGAGCTAACCCGGAGGTGATCATGGTGTTGATCGCGTTGCATCCTGCACCACCAATTCCGATCATCTTTGATACGGACCGGCGACAACACATCTTCTTGAAATGAGAACATTGAGCCACCTCCTCCGATCACCCCGCAGGACGACCACCGACCTCCTGCCGGATCATAACAAGGTTAAAAGACCTCCAACACCTTCTTCGTCCACCCAAACATTCTCGTCCAGGTTCCTCCATTACGAAGCCCGGCCGTTTCCAATGCATCCACATGTCGTCGAGCATGCAACAACAGACCGACCCCTGTGGAATGGCTCGGATGACTGACCTGATCTCGAAGTGCCCCAACCCCAGACGGCACCCCCCTGCGAACCGGAAAGTTTAAGACTTTTTCAGCAGTGTCTGGCATGCCCTCTAATAGCGAGGTGCCACCGGTAATCACCACACCGGCACCCAATATCCCCTCATAGCCAGCCCGTGTGATTTCCCGCCTCACCAGTTCAAACATCTCGTCAACACGCGGCTCCAAAATCTCAGCAACATCCCGCCGAGAAAATGTGCGGGCCGGCCGCTCGCCGCCCGACGGCACTTCGACGATCTGATGGCCCGTCACTAATTCCGTTCGTGCGATGCCGTATTTAGTCTTGATCTTCTCAGCTTCTGTTTGCGACGTGAACAGGCCAAACGCCAAATCTTTCGTTAAATTCTGACCGCCAATGGGAAGAACTGCGGAATGTCGAATACTGCCGTCCAAAAAGATCGCGAGATCGGTGGTCCCTCCTCCTAAGTCGACCATTGCGACACCCAAGTCGCGCTCTTCTTGACTCAGCACTGCTTCGCTGGAGGCAAGAGGCTGCAGAATGATGTCCACAACATCAAGCCCCGCTCGATTCACACATTTTACTATGTTCTGCGCGGAGGTCACAGCCCCGGTGATGACGTGCACATTGACTTCCAATCGATTCCCAGACAGGCCTAATGGCTCGCGGACCCCTTCCTGCCCATCCACCATGAATTCTCGAGGAAGACATGCAGGATCCTCCGTTCATGAGGGATCACGGCAAGCGTGCGCGCGCTTTCGATCGCCCGCTGAATATCTTCGCGAGTCACCTCCGCTCGTTTGAGTGCCACTACGCCTTTACAGTTTTCGGCAGAAATATGGCTACCTGCGATGCCGGTGTAGACCGAATTAATTTGGACACCTGCTAACAACTCCGCCTCTTCGACCGCCTTCTTAATGGATTCAACGGTGCTCTCGATATCGACAACGACACCTTTGCGCAGACCTCGCGAAGGGCTCGACCCGACACCAATAATATTGAGTCCGCCGGCATCCGCTACTTCCGCCACGATCGCACAGATCTTCGTCGTTCCGATGTCGAGCCCGACTAGAATGTGATCCCGTTTCGACACTCCAATTCACCCCCCTTCCCGTACGATGATTCGATTTTCGTACCGGAGATCCACTTCGCTCACGCCACGCCCCTGTCCGTCGATGTTGCGGGCTTTCAACGTCGTTTGGCGCGCCGGAACCGATCCCACTGTTCCTTGAGGGCTTCATCTCCAAATTGAAATCGCATTCCTTGAACCAGGGCCACTAAATTTGAGGGGGTTATCAGCAAGTACTTGCAATCGTCCTTCGAGGATTGCCCGACAACTTTTGCGAGCTCGATACCAGACACCACTGCGTGTCTCACCGATTCAGTTCCCTGCAACAACCCCTGCAGATCGATCCCGGTCACAAGAGGCAAGGCACCATCGTCCAGTTGACCAAGCTTATTGAGTACGTATCCGTCCTCATCGCAAAGAAAGTTCTGGGACTCCGTACGAACAATTGCCGCGGGTTTCCGTTCGCTCACCGAGATCCGCAACTCATGAAATGGGACACGGGTTACTTTGGCCGCCTTCACCCACGGATGAGTTTCAACCTGGTCCTTAATGACCGTCGTGACGATGTGATGAAGCGGTGTCCCAGGTTTTACTTTTGCAAGGTTAAGTACCTGCTGCTTATCAAGATGGTAGAGGCCGTCAACAGTGATCGTCTTGATTTCCAGGAGTTGTTGGAGCGTGGGTCCTGAGTAGTTCGCGCCTAACACGACGAACAATACCCACACGCCGCAC
>JAAUPT010000232.1 GCA_012032965.1 Nitrospira sp. | reverse complement strand
CGACGGCTTCTGGCTGTCGCGCCAAAGCTTCGTATTCTTGTCCTCACCAGTTATGCCGAAGACGCTACGGTGATGGCCGCCGTCCAGAACGGAGCCCATGGCTATGTCCTCAAGGATGTGCGAATGGATGACCTCATTCGTGCCATTCGTACTGTAGCCACCGGTCATGGCTATCTCGATCCACGAGTGACCCAGCGGGCGCTTCATTGGATCCGCACCAGTTCGCACCTGGGCGTGAATCCCCAGGGTGTCACTCGATTGTCACCTCAAGAACGTCTTATTCTCCCCCTGTTGGCGGAAGGGAAGACGAACAAAGAAATCGCCGGCCATCTCCGCTTGAGCGACAAGACAGTAAAAAACTACCTGGCAAATATCTTCGATAAGCTTCATGTGAAACGCCGGACCGAAGCCGTTGCCTGGTTCATGAAAGAAAGCCATCCGCCTTCCCCTACGCGGATGCCAAAGCTTTAAGCCGTTTAAACTTCTCTAGTCCTCGTTCATCGCCATTCCTTTTGGTGCTTCATCGTACACTCCGCTGGTATTGTAGGATCACCGCGCTCTGTGCTATTCCCCTGATTGCCGTGCTAACTAGTGGACAAGCTGTACGAGGGAATGGACTGGTTCCACTGTTTCGTCCGGCCTAACACCGGGGATCCACTCCATATGAATTCTCCGTCTGGCATCGACGGTACCGTATTCGCTGAGCTGACTCATTTGAGGCGGCATGTGCGTGAGCTACAGCAGGCCTTGGCTCAATCCGAACAGGACCGTCGACTTGCACAAGCTTCTACGCTTGAGGCGGCCCAAGTGGGAACTTGGGAGTGGCAAGCCGATACGAACCGTGTCAGCTGGTCAGCGGAAACCGAACGAATTTTGGGCCTACTTCCTGGATCGTTCGTTGGGACGTACGAGGGATTCTTGGCGCTCGTCCATCCTGACGACCGCCAACGGCTCAGCACGGCTATCGCGATGGCGTCGACGAGCGAACCTTCTACCTTCTTGAACACCGCATTATCACTCCACATGGGGACACCCGATGGGTGGCATGCCGTGGCCGCGCCCTTTGCAGGGGAAACGAATCGCTATCCGGCATGGTCGGCACAGTGGAAGATATCACCACGCGCAAGCAATCAGCGCTGGCTCAGCAAGCCATGCACCAAACCCTCGAAACTCAGGTGCGGGAGCGAACAGCAGGACTAGAATGGGCCGTCATTGAGCTCAAACAAGAAGTCGCGCGAAGACAGCAGGCGGAGTCAGCGCTCAAGGCAAGTGAGCAGCGGTATGAATCCCTCTATGAACACAATCCCTTCATGTATTTTACCCTCGCCTCGGACGGGATCGTGTTGTCAGTGAATCATTTTGGAGCGGAGCAACTCGGGTACCACAAAGAGGACCTTGTCGGCCAATCGATTGTGCAGGTATTCGATATGAGCGATCACCGGACCGTGCTGGAGGGGCTTGCGGCCTGCGTAGCAAATCCGTACACGCTGTTGGAGTGGGACATTCAAAAGATCCGAAAAGATGGAACCCGGTTGTGGGTGAAGGAGCGAGCGAGAGCGGTTCACGATCACACGGGGATGATCCTCGTACTGGTGGTCTGTGAAGATGTCACACAACGTCGCTATGCCGAAGAGCAGTCTCGAGAAAGTGAGGCTCGATGGAGAGCGCTGTATGAGCATGCGGGAGTCGGGATCGCTCAGCTCACGCTCGATGGTCAGTTTCTCAGGGTGAATCCCCACTTATGCAAAATCCTCGGTTACTCATCGGAAGCGATGCTCGAACGGGATATTCAAGACTTGACTCACCCAGACGACCTCCAGGGGAATCTCGCCTCTCTGGCCGAACTGCTGGCCGGAAAGCATCACTCGTTCTCGATGGAAATGCGCTATCGCCGGATCGACCACACCTGGATGTGGGTCGACTTGACCCTATCTCTGGTGCACACCGGTTCCAGCGATCAAGCCTATTTGATTGCGGTTATTCAGAACATCGACGATCGGAAGCGTTCTCATTCGCTTCTGCAAGCGGCCATGAACTCCGTCGCAGATGGCCTTCTCATCGTCGATCGACAAGGGAAGGTGACAAGTGCCAATCAACGTTTCTTGTCACTTTGGAACATCCCTGATGAATTGGCCGACGGCCATGGACGACGACGCCTTGCTTCACTCTGTTTTGGACCAACTGCAAGATCCGCAAACCTTCTTGGACAAGGTCCGTGAACTGTACGCACACCCCGAAAATGAAAGTTTTGATGTGTTGCACTTCAAGGACGGCCGGGTCTTCGAGCGTCACTCACGACCACAGATTCTCGATAGAGAAATCGTGGGCCGTGTCTGGACGTTTCAAGACGTCACCAAATACAAGCGAGCCGAAGAAGCATTACGTACAAGCGAACTCAGGCTCCAGCGCTTCATCGCTGACGCCCCGGTCGGTCTGTGCATTCTCGACGAGAACTGGCGCGCAATTAGCACCAACAGAGCCATGTGCGAACTGACGGGGTACGAAGAGGAGGAGATTATCGGAAGCACCTATGCCCTGTACACACACCCTGAAGATCTTTCCGCCAACATCGTACTGACAGATGAGTTCTTTCGACGTGTCCGATCGAACTACACCTATGAAAAGCGCTACATCAGGAAATCCGGAGAAATCATTTGGGTTTCAGTCAAAGCGACACGTATCGAGCTATCCAGCCACGAAGGGCCGCTCCTCCTGGCCGCAGTTCAAGACATTACTGAGCGTAAACTCGCGATAGAGGAGCGTATGCACCTGAGTCGTGACCTTCACGACAATCTACTGCAAGCGCTGTATGCCGTCGGCATGCAACTGGAGGCGGGAAAGCTGGCCTTGAAGCATTCCGCTCGCCGGTCGAAACTGCATATGAGCCAAGCGATTCACCAGCTCAACCATCTCATGGTCGATGTTCGCCGATTTATTGTCGTATTGACCACGCGCACTCCCGGGGAACAAGATTTTGGACGGGCGATCAATCAACTCATCGCATCGATGACAGGAACCGGTGATGCCGCACCGGAGTTGGACATCAAGAGTCCCGTCCTTTCTTTTATTACTCCGCAGCTGGCCGAACAACTTCTCAGTATCGTGCGAGAGGCCTTGAGCAATAGCATGCGCCATGCGCAAGCCTCCCATCGATGGTGCAGCTGAGCTTGATCGATAACTCCATCCGTTTAGTCATCGGCGACAATGGCGTCGGCTTTGTCCAAACCCGTAGGCGGCGCACCGGTCATGGGCTCAGCAACATGGCTGCTCGAACCCAACGCATGTTCGGTACCTTCACCCTTCAAAGCACTCCGAGACGAGGAACGATCATTACGGTTGACGTTCCATTGAAGAAGGGAGCCGTATATGAGTAAGGCTCCATCGATCCGAGTGGTCATCGTGGACGATCACGAGGTGGTGCGCATCGGGCTTCGGGCAGTCCTCAATCTGACACCAGGGATGAACGTTGTGGGTCAGGGCATGCGGATGGAGGATGCCAAAAAACTTTGCTTCCGTTTCAAACCCGATCTTATTCTCCTCGACATCCGATTGCCTGATGGCAGCGGTGTGGACGCGGCTCGTGAAATTCTTGTGAAATGTCCACAGACTCGCGTGCTCTTCCTGACGAGCTTTGCCGACGATCATACGGTGCTCGAAGCGATTCTCGCCGGAGCTCATGGGTACATCCTGAAAGACATCGCCTCTCAGGCTCTCATCCGCGCCATTCGTTCAGTGGCCGCCGGCCAGGTGTTCATCGACCCTCGTTTAACAGGCCAAGCATTGGGATGGCTGAAGCACGTATATCGCGAACCTGGGCATTCAAAACGTCCACTCCTCTCTCCCCAAGAACAACGTCTATTGCCGTTGGTCGCTCAAGGGCTCACGAACAAAGAAATCGCTCAAGACTTGCGTCTCAGTGAAAAGACCGTGAAGAACTACCTCGCCAATATTTACTCCAAATTGAGTATTGGACGTCGATCGCAGATTGCTGCCTTCTATGCGGGAAGCTTCAAAGGCTCCGGCAGGCATTTATCTATGGAGTCGGACTAGTCCAGAATAACCTTGGCACTTGGCATCAATGCATATTTCTTCACTTTGACGACACTGATGCCGCAGGACACACCACTCCCCGCGGAGAATCTGATTGCGTCGATCCACCGACACCCTCCTATGCTCTCCTCACCGTTACCTCTCTCCGTAAAGTGTCCCTGCACATAGTCAAAAGAGTTAAGAGTTGAAAAGTTAATTCCGATAAGAAAGAGGCGAGTCCGTTTTCAGGGTTGGCAGACACCGGTTCCAGGACCGTCAGATTGATGCCAAACAGTTCCATCTAGCGCAGTCAGGGATTCTTATGTCCGCATCGC
>JAAUPT010000231.1 GCA_012032965.1 Nitrospira sp. | reverse complement strand
AAAAGATCTTTTTCCACTGACATGGTCAGCACCTCGTGAATCGGTGTCCGTCTGAGCCGCGAGCGCACGCGGTCCTACAACGGAGATAAGAGCGAGGCTCAACACAACCCCGATGATCACGTTTCGTATCTTCATATTCGTGTAGTCCTCATGTAGCGTGATCCCGCCATCAGGTCGACGGCTGGCTCCCTGGATGATGGGAGAGCCTCGGTTCACCGTTCCCCTGAGGTGTCTCGAAGACTGAATCATGCGAGTCACCGGTTGCGCTTCCTTGCGGATCGCCCCCGGGCCTTGTCCCTTGTGAACTCTCCTCAAGCCAGCGATACAGAACCGGCAGCATGATCAGCGTCAGCAGCGTCGAACTCACAAGGCCGCCGATGACGACGATTGCGAGCGGCCGCTGCACCTCGGATCCGATCCCCTGGGCAAAGGCCAATGGAACAAGGCCCAGCAGCGCGACCAAGGCTGTCATAAGTACGGGGCGTAATCGCAGGAGTGCTCCCGAAGTCACCGCTTCATCGAGACTGTGACCATCCTCACGCAGTTTGTTCATGTAGGAGACAAGCACGATCCCATTCAGCACAGCCACGCCGAAGAGATTGATGAAACCAACCGATGCAGGCACACTGAGATACTCTTTCGTCAGCCACAGCGCCACCACTCCTCCGATCATGGCAAACGGTAAGTTCAAGATGATCAGGGTCGCTTGACGGAGGGAATTGAAGGTCGAGTAGAGTAACAGGAAGATCAATCCGATCGTGATCGGAACAATGATTTGGAGTTTGGCCATAGCTCGTTCCATATTCTCGAACGAGCCACCCCATGTCACTTTGTACCCGATGGGAAGATCTACACGTTGCTCAATTTTCTGCTGGGCCTCTGCGACCAAACTGCCGATATCCCGCCCTGATGTATTGAACCCAATCGACACATACCGCTGAAGCTGCTCACGACTGATGCGACCAGGCCCCTCTTCCAACTGTACGGTACCTAAGTCCGCCAGCGGGATCAAGGCGCCGGCATGATCGCTCACCCGAATATTGCTGATCGTTTCCACGCTGTCCCGATACTGTTCCGGAAACCGCACGATGAGATCGAACCGTTGCTGCCCTTCATAGACACGCGTAGCAGATTCACCACCAATAGCGGTCGTGATGATCTCTCGGACATCGGAGACATTAATGCCATGCCGAGCAATCTTGCCTCGATCGACATCAATCGTGAGGTACGGCTGTCCAAATAACTGTTCCACCTTGATATCTCGGACACCTCGAACGGTTTCCAGCACCTCGGCAATTTCCTGCGCTTTGTCTCGCAAAAGCTCTAGATCATCACCGAACAACTTAACGGTGGCTTCCGTGCGCACACCGGAAATCAATTCATCGACCCGTTGTTGGATCGGTTGACTGATGAGAAACGTCGCTCCTGCTACACTGGTCAAGCGTTCGCGGAACTTTTGAACAAGCTCCGGTCTCGTCTTCGCCGTCGTCCATTGGTCCAGCGGCCGAAGTCGGACGACCGGATCGCTTTCATTCGGCTCCTGTGGATCGTTCCCCAATTCCGTTCGGCCGATTTTCGAGACAACCATCTCCACTTCTGGAAACTCCATAATCGCCTGTTGCATGCGTTTTTCGATCTCGATCGAAGCCGGGAGTGACACGCTCGGGAGACGAATGGTTTGTGGAGCCAGCGATCCTTCATTCAGAATCGGGATAAATTCTGATCCCAGAAACGGCACTAACGCCAATGCACCGATCAGCGCACCGACGGCTAGAAACAGCACCACAGTCCGGTGTCCAAGAGCCCATCGAAGGGATGGAGCATAGAGACGCTTCGCTTGTCTGACGATCCAAGGATCCTCTTCACTCCCCTGTCTGAGCACCAGCGAGCAGAGTACCGGCGACAGCGTCAGCGCTAAGACGAGAGATACCAGCAACGCGATCATAATGGTATAGGCAAGCGGCTTGAACATCTTGCCTTCCATCCCGTGAAGCGAGAGAAGCGGGAGAAACACCAAGATAATGATCAGAATCCCAAATACGACCGGCTGTCCGACTTCTTTTACCGCCTGCGTGACGAGCTGAAGCCTCGGTATAGCGGCAGCAGAATGGTGCGATAGATGGCGATACACGTTTTCGACAACGACGACCGACCCATCCACGATCATGCCGATCGCGATGGCCAATCCTCCCAGAGACATCAAATTAGCCGTCAGCCCGATTTGCCCCATGACAATGAACGTGGCGAGTGGGGCTAACACCAAGGTACCGACGACGATCAGTGCGCTGCGCAAGTTCCCAAGGAAGAGGAACAATACGACGACGACAAGCACCACTCCTTCCGCCAGCGACTTATAGACGGTATTCAGTGCCGCAGTGATCAGTTCGATGCGGTCATAAAACGGTACGATCCGCAATCCGCTCGGTAGCAGGTCCTTCGCGTGAATGTCGTCTATTCGCCCTTTGATGCCTTCGACGACATCCCGGGCATTTCCGCCGCGCAACATCAGCACGATCCCGCTGACCACCTCACGATCCCCGTTCAGTACCGTGGCGCCATGCCTGACCGCATGATCAATCACCACATGAGCGACGTCGGAGACATAGACTGGAGTTCCACCGGTTTCCTTGACGACGATGCGTTCGATGTCGCTCAGTGAGCGAATCAGCCCGATCCCGCGCACAATGTATTTTTCGTCGTGCTTTTCCAGAATATTGCCACCGGCGTTGGCATTATTTCTGGCCACGGCGTCGAACACATCACGGAGAGTCAGGCCATATTTTCGGAGCAGACCAGGATCGACCAACACCTGATACTGTTTGACGTAGCCCCCCATCGAATTGACGTCGATGACTTCCGGCGTGCCTTTCAGAATGGGACGAATGACCCAATCTTGAATTGTTCGCTGTTCAATCAAACTCTGGTGCTCGGCTTCCTGGTTCATCGCCGATCCCCGAGTATCCTCCAAATAATACTGAAACACCTCGCCCAGCCCCGTACTATTCGGCGCCAGCATGGGTTCGGCCCCTAAGGGAAGTTGTTCTTCGACTTCGAGCAGTCGTTCGAGCACCAGCTGTCGGGCCAGGTTGATGTCCATCGAGTCATCGAAGACGATCGTAATGAGCGACAGACCGACCTTCGTCAGAGAACGCATTTCCGTGAGGGAGGGCACACCGGCGAGCTGAAGCTCGATCGGGTAGGTGACCAGGCGCTCGACCTCAGACGGCGAGAGACCTGGAGCCTTCGTGACAACTTGCACCAAGACACTGGTCACGTCGGGGAAGGCGTCGATCGGGATGGTTCGAAACGCGTACACCCCTCCGATCCCCATCACAATCGCAAAGATGATGACGAGCATCCGCTGACGCAGAGAAATGTCGAGGAGACGAGAGACCATCAGACGGGGTTCTTCAATAACTCGGACTTCAAGACAAAGGCGCCGTGCGTGACGACCGGCTCTCCTTCATTCAGACCGCCGAGTATGGAGGTAAACGCCCCATTGGATTCCCCAATGTGGACTTCGCGCACTTCGTACTCACTCGCGCTGCGTTGCACGAAGACGAAGGTGCGACCTTGATCGCGTTGCAGTGCTGTCTCCGGTACTGCCAATCGATCTGGCTGGGCCTCTGAAAACAGTCGAATGGTGGCGAACATTTCGGGTTTGAGTCGTCCGTCTGAATTCGGCAATTCAAGCCGGAGCTGCATCGTACGCGTGACGGGATCCAATACATCTCCCACGTAGGTAATCGTACCCTTGAAGGTTTCCTTGGGATAGGCGTTGATCCGCACCTCGGCCTGCGTGCCACCGGACGCATGGACGGAATGGACAAATGGAATATCCCTCTCGGGGATGTTGGCGAGAATCCAGACTTCCGAGAGATCTGCGATCACAAACAGATTCTCCGTGGTCTCGACGACTTCACCACGCGTCAGATTGCGCCCGATGATGCGACCGGCGAAGGGCGCCACGATCGGCACAACGGACCGAATCTCACGACTCCGGTCGAGGCGACGCAGTTCGTCGACACTCATGCCAAGCAGCTTCAGGCGATCGCGCGACTCATTGGCCTCAGCCTGGTTACCCAGCAGTTCCGCATGTCGACGCTGCAGTTCTGCTTCTCCGATGACCTTTTCCTCCAACAAGAATTTCGCCCGGCCATAGGCTTGCTCCGCAACGTGCAGTTTCGCCCGAGCCTTGAGATAGCCTGACTGCGCGAGACCCAATTCACTACTGTATAAAATCGCCAGGCGGTCGCATGTCGCTTTGACTTCTTGGCCAAGGTCACCATACACGTCGACGACTCGCCCGCGAACCAACGTCGTAATGTCTGCCATGTTGCGTTGATTGGGCCGAACGATCGCAGGAAA
>JAAUPT010000012.1 GCA_012032965.1 Nitrospira sp. | reverse complement strand
GGCACGCCTACCTCGATACGTACGTCGGGGATCTGGCGAAGATCCTCAAGATGGACGTCATCAAATCAGTAAAGCTGAAGCTCGGTATTGATCCTCTGGGTGGATCTGGTGTGGCCTACTGGCAACCCATTGCCGAGCGATATGGACTGAACATCGAGATCGTCAATCCATCAGTTGATCCGACCTTTCGCTTTATGCCATTGGATTGGGATGGCAAGATCCGTATGGACTGTTCATCTCGCTATGCAATGGCCAATCTCATCGCACTAAAAGATCGTTTCGACGTGGCGTTTGGGAACGATGCAGACAACGATCGGCATGGGATCGTCACCCGTTCGGGCCTGATGAACCCAAATCATTACCTTGCCGTCTCGATTGCCTACCTCTTCGCCAATCGTGATGGCTGGAAATCAGATGCCGGTATCGGCAAGACCTTAGTTAGCAGCAGCCTCATCGATCGAGTGGCGGCCAAACTGAACCGCAAGCTCGTGGAAGTCCCGGTCGGTTTCAAGTGGTTTGTGAGCGGCTTGCTCGATGGATCACTGGGCTTTGGGGGCGAGGAAAGCGCCGGTGCATCGTTCTTACGACATGATGGCACAGTCTGGTCCACCGACAAGGACGGTATCATTATGGATCTCCTGGCTGCCGAGATGATGGCCAAGACCGGTCGCGATCCATCTGAGTTGTACCACGACCTGACGAAGGAACTGGGCAACCCGGTTTACGAACGAATAGACGCCCCTGCCACTCCGGAACAGAAATCCATTCTGTCCAAACTTTCGCCCGATCAAGTCAAGGCCACGACGCTTGCCGGCGACAAGGTCCAAGCGATGCTCACCAAAGCTCCAGGTAACGGCGCATCAATCGGTGGCTTGAAAGTTGTGACCGAGAACGGCTGGTTTGCCGCCCGACCATCAGGGACAGAAGACGTGTACAAACTCTACGCAGAGAGTTTCAAAGGAAAGGAACATCTGAAGCGCATTCAAGAAGAAGCTCAGGCACTCATCGCACACACATTGAGCTCGCCCACATGACCTCAGACGCCCTATGAACCAGCACCCACGCTGGCTCTTGCCGAAGCACGACTATTGGTCCACACCATTCGCAGAATCGTTACTCCATCACCTAGACCTTCGCCCAGGCCTGCGAATCCTCGATGTCGCTTCCGGCCATGGCATTCCCGCCTTTTTTCTTGCCGAACAAGTTGGTCCAGATGGAGACGTGTTGGCCATAGATGTGAGTGCGGGTCAGGTCGCTCGTGCGAGGGCTATTCAAGGTTCACACTTGCCATGGCTCCGGTTCGAATGCATGGACATGCGCTCTCTGCCTCCCAATCTGCCAACCTTTGATCGCGTCACTGGAAACCTTTCGGTCATGTTCTTTCGCCCCAATCGGTATGATACCGTCCATGGGCTCGTCGAGCGACTCAACCCAGGAGCTCAGCTCGTCCTGACCTTTCCATCCTATGGAACCTTTGATTCGCTTTGGCAGCAAGTAGATCGGGCAATGATCCAACAAGCGCTGAACAAGGAGCGAGAGCTATTCCAGGCCTATCTGAACGAACGACCATCGGCACAGGAAGGACGAACATGGCTTGAGAAACTTGATCTTGAACGAATTGGAGCCTTTGAGTACCCACTTGAAGTGAAGACTGGCCCCGGTCCTGAATTTCTCCATCACCCACTACTGCGTGGAGGCTTTCTCGATGACGTGTACGAATGTTTTGAGGACCAGTCCCTTGCCGATCGTTCATGACCGACATCGCTCAAGACACTGCTCGATTTACTCCATTACTCGCACAGCGCTGTATCTTGTCTGGGTGGAAAAGAATTGATGTTCAATCTGAGGAGACTTGCTGCTCCGCGTGATAGGAGCTTCTAACTAGCGGGCCTGATTCCACATGACTGAATCCCATGGCAAAGCCCGCTTCTTTCAACATCGAAAACTCGGTGGGATCATAAAATTTGTCGACAGGCAGATGGTCTCTCGTTGGTTGAAGATATTGACCAATGGTGAGGATGTCACAATCGACCGATCGAAGATCCCGCATGACCTCCCACGCTTCGTCGAGTGTCTCCCCCATGCCCAGGATCAATCCGGACTTTGTCTTCACCCCATAGTCCTTAGCCCTTGCGAGCAAATCGATCGACCGTTGATATTTTCCTTGAGGGCGAATTGAGGGGAAAAGCCGTCGGACGGTTTCGATGTTGTGATTCAGAATGTCCGGCTTCTCCACACAGACTGTGACAAGCGCCGCCTCGCTACCTTCGAAGTCAGGAATCAACACTTCAATCGTACAACGAGAATTCAGCTGTCTTATCTGCCTGATCGTTTCACCAAATACCGAGGCACCGCCATCTGGCAATTCGTCACGATTCACCGATGTGATGACGGCATGGCGCAAGCCGAGAGCTTGCACCGCTTCCGCAACTCGAGCAGGTTCAGCCTCATCAACCGCACGTGGCCTCCCTGTTTCCACGGAGCAGTAATGGCACCGCCTGGTGCAGATATCGCCCAGTATCAGGAATGTCGCCGTGCGAGCATTCCAGCATTCCCATCGATTGGGACAACGGGCCTCTTCACAGATTGTGTGAAGGCTAAGCCGTTCTAACGTATGTTTGATCTCAAGATAGTCAGGCCCCGTCCTTGCCTTAACCTTGAACCAGGAGGGAAGCCGAGGTCGGCTGGATTCAAATGGAGGATGGTTGATACCTGATGATGCTCGAAGATCGCCCAATGGAACGAAGCTCATGTCGGCCATCTCTTCACAACCGCTACCGGAACCAGCTCAATATTCTTCCCAGGAGGCCGCGTTGTTCTGGCATGGCTTCTGGTGGATCCGGATACTCCACCCAGAGTTCCTGCGAACCAAGATACAGGCCGTCACGAAAACTCATTTGTGTTTTGAGTTGCCGATACCCGTGTGACTGTAGAGTTTGAATCAGAATCGTCAGGGCCTCATTTTGAGTAAGATGCGCCTCGGTCCTCACGCGGAGAGTTTCGTAGCGGAGGATGGCGCGATACCCGTCTCCGTCCCGTTCAAATTCGACCGGTCTGCTGAACCCTCGTTCCCGATCATCCAACCCGGCGAGCTGATGCTTGTCGAGCCCCATCTCCCCCCAGCGTCATTCGAGCGCTCTAAACACAGCAACCAGATCACTCACCGCAATAGTTTTGTGCCTGAGCACCGTACGCTCAGCTTGAATCAGCTCGCGTGTTGTCGTGTCGGCCACACCAGATTTCAAACACTTCTCTCCAAGTGTCAGAATCCGGTCACACTCATCGGCCAGTTTTTTCTTCACAACCGGATTCGCGGATAGAATCTCCATCAGCTGTCGTCGTGTTTCATCAAGATGCTTCTGGAGTTCAGAATCCGGATAGCTCTTCCGAGCAGCGTCATCCGAACATCGATCGAGATGCTGCGTCAAAAACACGTAGAGACGCACAAGTGCCGCTGCGATGTCGGTCTGATCTTTTGAGGAAATCGCCATGACTTCAATTCCTTCATACGCATACGCTTATGCTAAGTTTCATCTTCTGACTATCGAAATCTAACATCTTAAAAAACAACATCTTAGGTTTTAAACATCTATCAAAACTTTTACATCATCCCCGTCGACTTTTACTTCGTACGCTTCAACTTTTGCGGAAGGGTTATTCATACAGGCCCCAGTCGTCACATTGTATCGCCACCCGTGCCAAGGGCAGATGACAATATTGCCTTCCAATTCTCCCTCCCCTAACGGGCCTTCTCGATGACAACAGGTATTGTTGATCGCATGGATCGTCCCATCCACATTGAAGACAGCCAGCGCTTTCCCATGCGCTTCCGCCACAATGCCGTGTCCTGGCTTCACTTCTGCAAGCGCTGCAACACGCACAAACTCCGCCATACTCACCATCCCCCCAATAATGCCTTCAATTACTGCTGAAGGGTTGCTTGATCTTTTTAAGCAAACTATCCATGGACGCCCCTTCTTTCCCGGCATGCCCCATGGCTTCCGAAATCTTCTTCGCGATCTCTTGAAATGCGACTGCCTGAGGCGACTCCGGATTGGCCACAACAATAGGATGCCCAGTATCTCCACCATCTCGAATGGCCGGATCGATCGGAATCCGTCCAAAGAAAACGGCACACCAAACCTTGGCGGCTGCCCGTTCCCCACCTCCATGTGAAAAAATCTCCGTCCGCTCCCCACAATGCCCACAGACAAAAAAGCTCATATTCTCTACGATACCCAGAAGTGGGACGTTCACCTTTTGGAACATCGTCATACCCTTGCGAACGTCATAGAGCGCAACTTCTTGTGGTGTCGTAACCGTGATCGCGCCGGCTAACGGAACCATCTGCGACAAGGACAGCTGCACGTCCCCGGTACCAGGCGGCAGATCGATAAGGAGGTAATCCAAGTCCCCCCAGAGCACATCGCGGAAAAACGCCTGCAAATACTGGTGCACCATCGGACCACGCCAGACAAGCGCGGTTTCCTCCGGGACGAGGAACGCCATGGAGATCAGCTTCACCCCATAGTTCTCGACAGGAATAATTTTACCGTCCTTTTGTTCCGGTCCGGTTGTGCTCCCCATCATCATGGGAATATTAGGACCGTAGAGATCAGCATCCAACAGCCCAACCTTTGCCCCAGCCAACGCCAAGGCGCAGGCTACATTTGCCGCAACGGTAGACTTGCCGACGCCACCCTTGCCGCTGCTGATCGCAATGACATGCTTGACTCCGGGAATCAAATTATCTTGTGCCTGAGGCTGCTGGGCCCCATGGGCATGTTCATCAGCCATAGCTATTCTCCAATCCGGTTGTGTTCGACCGCGTTTTTCAGGAATGCCGCCCACGATCGGACGCCATTTGAGCCTGACACCATCATCATAAGCGATGCGCCACGTGAAATGAAATGGGTCGGTCGGACCATCGACCATGCATCGACTGGGGAAGTCGGGACGTGGACATTGGTTGTCGTACATGTATACTGAACTCAGATAGAAGCCTCACGCTCAGGAGTCGTGATGACCACGCCGCCTTCCCTCGAACCGGCCATCCTCCGTATCGGCGAGCAGTTGGCCCAACTCTCCGCAGGTCTGTCGCCCTCGATCTTCGATACCCGGTGGTGGTCTCATTCAGCCATTAATTTGGCGATGAAAGACCCTTCCTTCAAGACCCGTTTGTTCCACTTCATCGATGTTCTGCCCGTCATCGAGGACGATGAACGAGTCGTCTCGCTCGCCGAAGAGTATTTTGGCCGGGAGAGCGGTGAACTGTTCGGACTGCAGTGGGGGTTTCAGGGCGCTGACCTCAACCGGCATCGGCGCTCGCCTAACCGGCAAGTCCATCAGGAAACAGATTGAGCAGATGGCCAAGACGTTTATCGCCGGCGCATCGGTCGATGAGGCGGTTCGAGTCTTATCCCAACTGTGGAACAAAGACCGAGCCTGGTCTGTCGATCTACTGGGAGAGGCAACGATCAGTGAGCAGGAAGCCGATCACTATCGAGATCGATGTCTGAACGCATTGACTGAACTCGGACAGGCCGCCAAGGATTGGCCCTCTTCCCCGTTGCTTGAGCGAGACCCCTTGGGACCAATCCCACGCGTACAGCTCTCACTTAAGATTTCAGCCCTGTCATCGAGACTGGACCCGATCGATCCCGACGAGAGTTATGAGTCAGTCGCCGCACGACTCCGCCCGTTGGTAGACCGAGCGCACGCGCTCCCAGCCGGGCTCATGTTCGATATGGAACAGGCCGAGACCAAGGACCTGATTCTGCACATTTTCAAACGGCTCTTTAGCGAGCCAGCCTATCGATCCTATCCCCACGCAGGACTCGCCCTGCAGGCCTATCATCGAAACACCGAACGAGACATTCAGGACTTAGTCGGCTGGGTTTGCGACCGCGGTGTGCCGATGACGATTCGACTGGTCAAAGGTGCCTACTGGGACTCGGACACCGTGCGGTATAGACAAGCCGGCTGGCCGTCTCCTCTTTTTGAGCAGAAGGCAGAGACCGATGCCAATTATGAGCGGCTGATTCCCATCCTCTTCGAACACGTGGACCTGATCCGTCCCGCATTCGGCACACATAACCTGCGCACGTTAGCAGCGGTAGAAGCCCATGCAGAATCGCTGGGCCTGGCTCCCGAAGCACGAGAATACCAGATGATCTTCGGCATGGCCGAGCCGTTCCAACAGGCCATGGTGAAAATGGGCCGTCGGGTACGATTGTACACACCTGTGGGTCGACTGCTGCCAGGCATGGCCTATCTCGTGCGGCGATTGTTGGAAAATACATCGAATGAGTCGTTTCTCAAAAAAGAGTATGTGGAGTCCCAACCACTGACTCTGCTACTCGCTCCGCCACAGACCTCGACTCCTCATCCATCGATCAAAACGACGGACCACGGTCACGGCTTTGTCAATGAACCGCACGGCGACTTTTCGCAAGTCGATGTTCGCGATGCCATGCGCGCAGGAATCGTATCGGTTCAATCCCAACTCGGTCGACGATGGGAAGATCGCACCTCCAACATCGGACTGACCGGCCCATGGTTGGAATCTCGGAATCCCTGTAGGCCGGATGAAGTTGTAGCACACGTGCAGAGTGCTGCAGTGTCTGATCTGGACCCGATCATCGACCGGACATTCAGGCAATGGGAGAACTGGCGACGCACTGCGCCAGAAGCGAGATCCGATGTTCTGCGCAAGGCTGCAGGAGAGATGAGCCGCCGTCGCTGTGAACTCGCCGCGTGGGAAATCGTTGAAGTCGGCAAGCCTTGGCGCGAGGCCGACGCTGATGTTGCCGAAGCCATCGACTTTCTTCGCTACTACGCAGATGAGATGGATCGCTTGGCTCAGTCCACACGATTAGGTGACCGCCCGGGAGAACTGAATCATCGTATCTATGGACCGCGCGGCCTCACGGCAGTCATCGCGCCATGGAACTTTCCGCTGGCGATCCCAGCCGGAATGGTCTCGGCAGCCCTGGTGAGCGGCAATCCCGTCCTCTTTAAACCTTCTGAGCGCTCACCTCACCTAGGAACGTTGCTCACCGACATCTTGATCGAAGCGGGTGTACCGGCTGGTTGCGTGACTTGCCTGCCAGGGGGCCGGAGGTCGGCCAAGCACTCGTCACACATCCGCAGGTAGCAACGATCGCGTTCACCGGTTCAAAAACCGTGGGGCTTGATATTCTGAACGAGGCCGCTCACGTGAGTCATGGACAGACTATGGTCAAACGAGTGATCGCCGAGATTGGGTGGAAAGAACGCCATCATTGTCGACGAGACAGCGGATCTTGACGAGGCGATCACGGGAGTCGTGGTGTCGTTCTCAGGATATGCAGGACAGAAATGCTCGGCCTGTTCGCGTGTGATCGTTCACCGCTCGGTTTTACGACTCATTCGTCACACGTTTGAGAGAGGCCGTGTTGAGTTTGGAGATCGGTGATCCCGTGGTACCTAGTACTAAAGTGGGACCAGTGATCGATGCTCGGGCTCAAGCCGGTATTCAACGGTACATTTCGATAGGACGTGAAGAAGGGCGGCTGCTCGTGCAATGCCCAGTAGCTCAGGATGGATATTTTGTCGGACCGACGGTCTTCGTCGATATCGAACCTCAGCACCGATTGGCGCAAGAGGAAATATTCGGCCCAGTGTTAGCGGTCATGAAGGCAGAGAGTTTTGTCGAGGCGATACGGATGGCCAACGGAACTTCCTATGCGCTTACCGGTGGAGTATTTACGAGAAGCCCCGCCAATCTTGCCATCGCGCGTGAGCAATTTGACGTGGGGAATCTGTACCTGAATCGACCAATCACCGGCGCTCTCGTCTCTCGTCAACCCTTCGGAGGGCACCGCTTCTCAGGGGTCGGTGCGAAAGCGGGTGGAGAAGACTACTTGGCCCAGTTCATGATCAGCCGAGTGATCAGCGAAAACACCCTCCGCCGTGGGTTCGAATCTACGCAATGAGGCCTTCTGTACTTTCACATCATGATCTTCAAGTTCTTCTGAAATTTCCGTCACGACTCCCCGATCCTCTCTCGCGCCGGCTAATTCCTGTCGTTCTGAATATTTCACGAGACCGACGCCTTTGGCGAACCATGCCGTCATCACGTCGCTTCCCGAGATGGTACCACGGCTGCCGGAGAGATGGATCTGCATCTTCATTCGTGCTTCGACTTTGATGGTATCCTGAAACGTGCCGGCCGGAACCGTGATAGTTTCGCGACCGATCACACTGCTCCAACCTTGGACATCTACTTTTTCATCCGTTCCGTCACGATCCATGTCGCTACCGAAATCGAGCCCGCTACGATCAAACTGTTGAAATGAGGACGGTACGGTTAAGGGAAACCGGAATATCTGATAGGGAGTGATCTGTTCCTCCAACGGCGTTCCGGGCTCCGACCCATAGTAGACAATCCCGACCGCATCTCGCCGATAGAAACTATCCGCTGGCCCATGATTGCCGGGATTCGTGTCATGAAACACCGTCACGGTGGCGCCGTTGATGGTTTTTGTTCCAGACACCGTCGACACGTTCGTGAAGAATTTAAGCTCAATGGTCTGGAGAGGTCCTTCGCTGATCTGACCACGATAAGTCCATCGGTTTCCGAGGCTGTCAGGGAAATATTCCGCTGACTTTTCGATGATCACCGTTTCCTCAGCACCAGCGACCTCGGGTCCTAGGTGAAGTCCAGACAGAATGCCTACGCCCAGCATCAATACACACAGCATGACGAGTTCAGGTTTCCGCATATTATTGCTCCAGAAGCTAGGTTTTGACGGTACCACAGGAGTCCCGATAGCGGCAAGCCGACTGACGATACACTGACTTCCGACTCGTGCTTGCCTTGGGCTCCTTCTCAACGCATAATCCTCTCAAGCATGGAACCCTCAGTATCATCAATCCCTTCCTCAACCAATCAGGGACTCCACACCATTACTCGTCAGGCAGCACTTGTTACCGGGGCTTCCGGTGGGATCGGTCGGGCCATCTGCGAGGCCTTCGGAAAAGCCGGGTGGTACGTGGGCGTCCACTATTATCGCAATAAATCGGCGGCAGACACGACATTGCGACAGGTGCTCAATGCCGGCGGAATCGGCGATCTCTATCCTGCAGATATTCGTGAGGCCGAATCCGTTCGTCGTATGATGGTCGAGTTCTCTGGCCACGCGTCTGGCTCATTGGTACTGGTCTGTAACGCGGGAATCGGACAGAGTGACCTGCTTGTGCGTCATTCGGAAGAGATTTGGGATAATGTCATCGCGACCAATCTCACAGGAACATTTCATTGCCTGCGTGCAATCGCGCCTTCAGTAATCGCTCGCGGCGGAGGTTCCATCATTGTGATCGGGTCCCACACGGGATTCCATGGCGCCACCGGCCAGAGTGCGTACGCCACGTCGAAGGCCGGACTGATCGGTCTCGTCAGGACAGCTGCGCGAGAATGGGGACCGCAGAATATTCAGGTGAACCTCGTGCTACCGGGCTGGCAAAAGACGGACTTGACCGAAGGCATCTTCCCTGAGGGACAAGGCTGGCTCGATCACGCTCTGAACCGTCCACCGAATATCCAAGAGGTCTCCGGACCATCGTACATTTGGCTCAACTCAAAGACGTATCCGGACAAGTGTGGAACTGCGACAGCAGACATCTTTGACTACGGAACGGAGTTATATGGCACAGGCTGTTGGGTTTTTCTCATGAAACATGGAGTGTTTATCACCGGATCCGACACGGGCGTAGGGAAGACGTTGGTGGCTGCTGCACTCGCTCTGCATCTGAAGAAGCGTGGCCTCTCAGTCGGCGTCATGAAACCGATCGAGACAGGCACCTCGGCAGGAAGAGGCTCTCGGTCTGATGCGGCACGACTGCAATCCATCATTGACAGCGAAGAGACGCTCGGTGCCATCTGCCCCTATTCGTTTGAGCTACCAGTGGCTCCCCTTACCGCTGCACAACTGAGTGATCAATCCATCAATCTAGATACCATCAGAAAAATCTATCAGCTCCTATCCAGTCGATATGAGTGCATGGTCATTGAAGGAGTCGGCGGTGTGCATGTCCCAATCACGCGAAACTCCAACGTGATGGACTTGGTGAAACAGTTGCGGCTTCCGGTCGTGATTGTCGGACGCTCCGGCCTCGGTGGGATCAATCATGCATTGTTGACGATCGACGCGCTTCGACGAAAAAAGATTCAGATGATCGCCCTGGTCTTGAATCGAACCGAGCCCGTAAGATCGGCTCTCGCCCGCGCGCAAGAGCGATCGACGGTTGAGATCCTCCGCAAACAGGCTGGTGTACCGGTGCTCGGCCCCGTCCCCTACGAATCCGGCATGCCGGGCCGCTTCCGGCCCACAGTTGCACATCTCTCCCGATCGACACCCATCAAGAAGCTGGCGATGCTGTTGCAGAAAACCGCGAAACGAAATCGCTGACGGTGTGTTGAATATCCGGCGCCTTCATAACTGCAGAGATGACCGCCACTCCGTTGGCACCTGCCCGAACCACCTCTTCAATATGGTTCAGCCCAATCCCGCCGATGGCAAAGATCGGCAGTGCTGTCAGCCGACGAACGGCTCTCAGTCCTTCTATGCCGACAACTGGATCATGGTCCAGCTTTGAACCAGGCGTAAAAACAGGCCCGAAGCCCAGATAATCCGGTCCGACGGTCACCGCAGCCGCCACTTGCTCAGCATTGTGAGTCGACAGTCCGATCAATTTGTTCGGCCCCATCACTTTTCGCGCGAGCTGAAACGGCAAATCTCCTTGTCCAAGGTGCACTCCATCGGCATCCACTGCCAATGCCAAATCGCAGCGATCATTGACGATGAACAACACGCCCAGCTCATGGGCGATCTTTCTAAGCGCCAAGCTTCCGCGTAGGCGACCTTCATCGAGGCAGTCTTGTTCCGGTACTGAAACAGCTTGGCTCCGGCTTTCGCTGAGGCCGTCAAGACATCGAGAAGTGTACGACCAGAACTGATTGAGGGATCGAGGATAACATACAGCCCAGATAGCGCCGATCCGCCAGTGTTCTTCTGTCCCGAATTCCGAATCATGTCAGTTACCGCTTCGACTGTTCCAATGCCTTCTGTTTGACAATACGAAAGTGTGCTTCGAGTTCCTGCCGCATAGCAATGGCCACCAGCCAATCCGGCACCAGGGATTCGATCTCAACAATCAGTTCAAAATCGGCGCGCGTCCGACTTCCCTCTTCAACGGGATTGAGCGTCCACACTCGATGATAGCGTTTGAAGTCCCCACCCTTCAGGTCAGTCACCAAACCACCATTCGGGAGGGTCCTCGATTCAGTAATCAACCGATGCTCTCCAGGCATTAGTGGATGCTCAATTCGAAGGTCGACTGTAGCCACCCCATCACGGATGTTTAACTCGGCCACGCGCATCCGAACTTCAAAGAGGTCAGGCCAATGGGGGTAATCAGTCAGGAGCGCTTGGACAACAGCCGGCCTCGCGGAAAAGAACACCTGTGCCGTCGCACGAACACCACCGCCGGATTCTACAGCGACCTCCAACCTGTCCGTCTCAGCCGCCAACGACTCTCCGGTTCCACACCGCATGACGAACAGGAGCATCACGAACGCAACCAGCCAGAACGGAGCCGAAGATCCTCCTTTTTGCTTATCCGACAATGGCATCCAGCAGCCGTTGATGAATCTTTCGCACCCGTTCGAGCTGACCTTTCGCGGGAAACCGCTCGTAGAAACCATCAGCCCGAAATTCCTTGGTCAACGCGCCCAGGACTTGACGAGCTCGGCGAATGGCTTGTGCGAGCGTTGGGCCTCCCAATCTGTGATGAGCTTACGATCCACGATCAGATCGTCGAGCACACGAATCAGCGCCTTGAGGGTCACATCGCGAGTGAACATATACCGATCATTCGCTCCCCAGATCTCGCCCATGACTTCCTTGACGCCCTTCAGATAATCACGAACCAGCGCGTAACACCGGTCTGGCTTCATGCCTAAATGAGAGTCCATCCAGCGTTTATGAACCGTCACGACCTTCAGCAGTTCATTGAACACTTCGGACTGCAGAATCCACTTTTCCTGCTTGCTCCGCCCGCCGAGCCGATTGATCTTGTACTGCAGCGGGGAGTCTGATTCGCCATATAAAAGGTTCACGACCTTGGCAGCAAATTTCTTTTCCGGACTCTCCCATGAGACTTTCTCATAGAGATCCACGAGGTGCGATCGGTTGATCCGTGTATGGGTGGAGTTGATGATGACGAACATCTCCGTGGCAAAATCCGCGCTCCGTCCATCGAAAAGCAGACACGGCACCTCGACCTGTGCGCTTTGATCTGGATGTTTCTCATGAAAAAAGTGCAGCCCGGCAAGCCGATGTTGCCCGTCAATCACGAGATACTTCCCCTTTGGTTCGCTCAGATGGCCGATTGAATCCGAACCATCTGCTTTTTGGAAGCGAAGCGTTTCATCGGTAAAGAGGAGCACAGTGCCAGGAATCATTGGTTGAGCCACGACGGTCTCATAAAAATTGACGATCTGTTTAATCTTCTGACGATTCAGAACACGCTGAAAACCTTTTTCACTCCGCTCGATTCCCGCTATAAACTGCGCCACTTCATCGTGTTCAGAGAGCTTTACCTGCTCGATCTCCTCACCCTCAAAATAGTATCGGCTCGTAAACCGAACCCTGTTCAAGAGTTCACCGGCCTTATAGGCGATGAAATAGAACATGCCCTCCTTTTGCGTGATCCGCGTCGCAAGCATAGGACCTCCTTGGCTACCAGAAGCTGGGGACAGGATTCTACCCGGCCCTCTCCATGGCCGCAAGATGAACGACTGTGCTACGATCCTACAACGATGATCTCACAATGGTACATGTTTTCTGCGTTCACCTCGCTCGTGCTGCTCATCCCGGTAATACCCTTCGACACCACCGCACAGGAGCCAGACGCTTCACGAGCCACAACGGAGCTCTCATGTAGCTTCTTGATGGAAAAACGTGAAACCGGGCGGCCCTGTCAGGTGCCATTCCCGCAAGGCTGCCTGGTCGCCCATATCCCAGGCACCAAGCAACCCTGGACTACCATCTCGAAGGCCGGCGACTCCAGTGTCGATTCGATGAAAAAGAGACTGATTGGAAAACAAAAAATTGTCGGCATATGCGGCCAATGCCAATCAGTCCGTTGTTCAGCCCACTTTAGCGTCCGCTTCGATTGCTCCGCCCGTCAATAATTCCAGGTATTGCCGATGTCCTTGACCGCGACGATCAAAGAAGAAGCGCGCATGCTGGGATTCGATGCGGTTGGTATCGCATCCATTGTCGACAACACCCCGGTTTCGACCGGCAGTAATCAGAGCATTGACACCATTGACGACGAGGCAACCACTTTACCTCAGCGCCTCTTCGATCGTCTCAGCGAGTGGATCCGTCGCGGGTATCACGGAAGCATGGCATGGATGGAACGGACCCCAGCAAAACGTGCCGACCCTCGTCATGTACTCCCGGGCTGCCGTTCGATTATCTCGGTGGGAGTCAATTACCTTACCGACCATCACGCCGACGAACAGACCGGCTATGGCCGCATCGCTC
>JAAUPT010000230.1 GCA_012032965.1 Nitrospira sp. | reverse complement strand
AGAAAATTCGTCGATCGCTTCCGGTACCAGGCCAACAAGGCGAGCCAGGTTCAATCGCGCATTAAACAACTCGATAAGGTGAAACGGATTGAAATTCAGCGAGATCCAAGGCGCGTCAAGTTCCGGTTTCCCCTCCCAGCGGCCAGCGGCCGTCAGGTGTTGGATTTGGCTGGAGCCAGTAAGCGTTATGGCGAAAAAGTGGTTTACAAGACGCTTGATTTTTCCGTAGAGCGAGGACAACGTGTCGCGCTGGTGGGAGAAAACGGCGCAGGAAAGAGTACCCTGTTAAAGATGCTCGCCGGTGTACTTCCTTCCGACACCGGCACCAGAGCCGTTGGCCACGGCGTAACGTTGCACTACTTCGCACAGCATCAGGCAGAGACATTGAACCCGGAGCACTCGGTTCTCGAATCACTCGAAGAGGTCACCAAACATGCCGAGACGAATTTTTTGCGAGGGATCGCGGGGGCCTTCTTGTTTTCTGGCCAAGATCAGAAGAAACCGATCAAAGCCCTGAGCGGCGGTGAGCGGAACCGGGTCGCCTTAGCTCGCATGCTTGTAGAGCCCGCCAATACCTTGTTGCTTGATGAGCCGACGAACCATCTGGATCCAGCCTCTGTAGATGTACTCACGGACGCATTGGCTGCGTTTCCCGGGACCATCATCTTCATTTCGCATGACCCGACGTTTTTGACGCGAATCGCCACCAGGGTCGTTGAAATCGAGGAGGGGCAGGCTCGGAACTTTATCGGCGACTACGAGTACTATCTCTGGAAGAAGGCCCAAGAGTTTGAATCAATTAAGGAAACAAGCGAGGAGCTGGACGGCGCACCTCAACCCCCTTCTTCAGGCCCAACTCGCGCGATGGCGCAACAAGTTCAGCCAAAAGGGCGAGGAGGCGAGCGTCGTGACTTGACCAAAACCCAGGCCAGATTGGAAAAGCAGGTGTCCCGAGCGGAAGCCGAGGTTACGGAGGCCGAAGCGAAGATTAAGACACGCGAGGCAGAGCTGGCCGATCCGAAACTCTATGAGCAGTTCGACCGGTGGAACGTCCTCCATCAAGAACAGGGGGAGTGGAAGCGCCATCTTGAACGACTGACCGCCCGCTGGGAATCACTCTCAGCTGAATTGGACAACGTCAAGCAACAGCTCGTGTCCTTGGGATAGCACTTAGACGGAAGCTTTGAGGGTTTCTTCGAGATAGTAGTACAGCCAGCGATTGTTTTCTTTCGTCACCAATTCATCCCACACCACACCGATCAAGAATCCTTTCTTATCCCAGGGTTTGACCCAGGCGACAGTCCCATCAAGCTTCTCCTGTTGCTCGACTCGGTCAGAATCCAGGAATGCGAGCGAGACGGTAACTTTTTCGTTCGGCGGGAAACGATCTTTGGTGTGAAGCCCGGCTCCGATCTTGTTGACATTGTCGAGGACCGCGGTACAGGCCCGCCCTCCACTCTTCGGCGACATCAAGGCAGAGCCAACCAACGTCGCCCGCACGAACTTTCTTCGTTCGCTCAGGGCCACCATGCTTGCCGACTGCTTTGCGACTCCTCGCTTCATTATTCTCTAAGTATAACCGATTAGAAGAGAATGTAAAATAGGACAATTGGCCCTATTCCAGAGGCTTTGGACGGTAGTACCGGCGATCTCTCAGTACCGGCGGAAGATGGCTTTGGTCCTCCCGAGCCGACGGGTCATCATGAACATAGCGGTAATCCGTTCCATAGCCCAGTTCCTTCATGAGCGAGGTCACGGCATTCCGGAGATGCAACGGAACCCCTAGATTGCCATGGGTTTTCGCGTCCTGGAGTGCTTCCAGGAGACCAACATAGGAGGCGTTATCTTTGCGTCGTGACGCCAGGTACGTGGTACCGTGCGCTAGGTTGATCTGCGCTTCCGGGAGCCCAACAAACTGGACCGCTTGCGCCACCGACGTGGCGACAACGATGGCCAAGGGGTCAGCGTTGCCGATGTCCTCCGATGCAAAGATGACCAGCCGACGGGCAATGAATTTTGGATCTTCCCCAGCATCGAGCATACGAGCTAGCCAATAGAGCGCCCCGTCCGGATCGGAATCTCGAAGACTTTTAATGTAAGCGGAGATCAGATTGTAGTGCTCTTCGCCAGACTTGTCGTAGCGCAACGATCGGGCGAGTAGTCCAGATTCGACCACCCGAACATCGATCTCTCGGGTTCCATCCGGTCCTGCTTCGCACTGATCAACGATAAACTCCAACGCCGTCAGGAGTGAGCGCGCATCGCCGTTTCCATAGGAAATGAGTCGTTGTCTGGCTTCCTGCGAGATACGAACGTTCTTTCCACCCAGTCCGACGGCGTGGTCTTCCAACGCGCGATTGATGATCCCTTCCAATGCTGCCTCGACCAGCGGCTTCAGCACCACGACCAGCGCGCGCGACAAGAGAGGGCTGATGACCTCAAAGGAAGGATTTTCAGTGGTCGCACCGACCAACACCACCGTGCCACGTTCCACATGGGGGAGGAACGCATCCTGCTGTGCCTTATTGAAACGATGAATTTCGTCGACGAACAACACGGTTTTCCGGTGCTGCAAAGTGAGCCGGTGTTCAGCGGCCTTGATGATCTCCCGCAGTTCAGGTATGCCTCCGGTCACCGCAGAAAACGGCACAAAGTGGGCCTTGGTATGTCGTGCGATGAGATGTGCGAGTGTGGTTTTTCCGGATCCAGGCGGTCCCCAGAAAAGCACCGACGACAGTCGGTCCGCCTCAATCGCCTTTCGCAAGGGACGATCGGGTCCGACAATGTCGTCCTGACCGACAAAATCGGCGAAATCTTGTGGTCGCATGCGTTCCGCGAGAGGCGCGGTTACGTGGCGGCCTGTCTCTGATGCCGTGAATAAATCGGGGTGTGGGTCAGGCGACATCGACATCCCATCTCCGGAAATCAAAGAATTGTAGCTTCCCGTGAGGGTGTACGCAAATAGGTTCTTGACCATGAGTGCCGTCGATGCTACGAACAGCTTCAACTGTGGAGGGACTTGTGCAAGCGAAGATTAACGGGATTTCGATCGCGTATCACGATCAGGGAAGTGGGTTTCCGATCGTCTTTGTACACGCTTTTCCGCTCAGCCGGATGATGTGGGCTCCCCAGGAAGATGCACTCGTGCGAGATTTTCGTATTGTCACCCTTGATTTACGTGGGCACGGTGAATCCGATGCGCCGCTCTGGCACTATTCTCTCGAGCAAGCCGCCGACGATGTTCGCGGTCTGCTGGACCACTTAGCGATCCCTCACGCGGTCTTCGTCGGACTGTCCATGGGAGGGTACATCCTCTTCGCGTTCTATCGAAGGTACGCTGAGCGAGTGAAAGGGTTGGTATTGGCGGACACCAAAGCCCAGGCAGATACCACCGAAGGAAAGCAGGCACGGTTTGAGATGGCCCAGATTGCCTACAAGCAAGGTGCGAGGCCGATCGCCGACATCATGATTCCAAAGTTGCTGAGTCCTGCAACGACTCAGACGAGACCGGAGCTTGTTCAACGAGTGCGCACGATGATCGAGGGCAATGAAATTAGCGGCATCGCGGGAGACCTGATGGCCATGGCTGCTCGGCCGGATTCACTGCCGCTCCTCGATCAGATCTCCTGTCCCACTCAGGTAATCGTCGGTGAGCTTGATCTTCCAACCCCGCCTTCCGATGCTAAACTCATGGCAGATAGGATTCCCGATGCACGTTTAACCATCATCCCTGGAGCCGCTCATCTCGCGAACTTGGAACAGCCTGAACTGTTTAATGAGATCGTCCGCTCTTTCGTCTCGACTTTAGCGAGTAACCGGCGTGACTAAACGAACATATTTTGACAGCTCAGTCTGGATCGCTGACGCTCCCGTGGCGAATCAATTTGAGAAACTCCACGCGCGTCTGTGATTGGCTACGAAACGCCCCCAACATGGAGCTGGTAACGGCAACGGTGTTTTGTTTCTCTACTCCCCGCATCATCATGCAGAGATGTCGCGCTTCGACCACCACCCCGACGCCATGCGCATTCAACTTGGAGCGTAGGGTTTCGGCGATTTGAACCGTCAGACGTTCTTGAACTTGAAGCCGTCTGGCAAAGGTATCCACGATACGCGGAATTTTACTAAGGCCCACGACTTTCTTATTCGGCAAATAGCCGACATGGACTCTGCCAAAAACGGGAGCAGATGGTGCTCGCACATGCTGAAGAAATCGATGTCTTTCACGATGACCATTTCATCGTATTCGATCGGAAAGAGCGCTCCGTTCAGCAGATGATCGATATTGCGCTGATAGCCTTGCGTCATAAAGCCCAGCGCTTTAGCCACACGCTCAGGCGTCTTGAGCAAACCGTTACGACCCGGTTTTCGCC
>JAAUPT010000229.1 GCA_012032965.1 Nitrospira sp. | reverse complement strand
GTCACCCGCCGCTCCACCACCCTCGGGCGACCGAGGTGGCTCATCAGGATCAATTTGCCGCCGCGATCGATCACGCTGCGGATGCTTGGCAGCGCCATGACGATCCGGCGATCGTCGGTGATGTTTTGATCGTCGTCTAGCGGAACGTTGAAATCGACCCGCATCAGGACGGTTTTGTGTTGAACGTCAATTTGGTCAATGGATTTTTTGCCATCGCAGCGGTCACTCCGAAAGTATCGTCAAACAGGGATTTGAAGCAGGATTCGACCCGGAGTATCGGTTCAAACGCATCGAGGGCGCGAAGGGGGCATCGAGGGCAATGCCCCATCAGGTTGTACTGCGGATATGAAGGTGATGAGTGATGAAAGGAAACTCGATCCGCACTTGGCTGTCTCCGACAAGAGATACGATCTCGTTCAATTGAGCCCAGATGAATGCACTGAAACCGAGGATCAATCCAGACGAACTGAGGTTGCGTGTGACAGATGAAACGGAGAGCCTCCCTGTTGGGTTGGGCTCTCCAACGGCAATGCGAGCTGCCTTTCAATTCCGTACTAGGTCATCCCCCAGTAGCACAGGGGCTAAGGATTACATTACGACGGTGGTAATGCAGACGACGATGCAGAGTTCTACAGGATGAGACGATGCCGAATGAATCTCGTGCCAGATGGAGTCGAATCGATGGGCGTGATGATGGAAGAGCAGAGATCGTGTCCCCGGTGTCAGGGCTTCATGGTGCCCGTAATCCTCGACGGCTCCAAGACAGTTGTGTTGGATTGGCATGAGTTGCCCAGCTGGCGCTGCGTCAACTGCGGCGAGTGTATTGCCTCGGTGATTCTTGCCAATCGTCTTGCGAGTCGGCAGGACGTGCACATGAGGCAGAGGCCTTGCCTGCCATGATGACATTGGATGAAGGATTCGTCCGGGCGATTCGTTACGAGACAGGCGCAGCAGCGAAGAGGGTGCTACAGCGGCCGTTTGGGTGAGCAAAGGAGAGAACCTAGGGAATCTCTGCGCAGCCTCATCAATGCTCGTATCGCGTGGTGCCGGCGGCAGCGCGAACAGGCCAGGATGGAATCAGAGGCCGACGAATGGCGGGCGGAAGAAGATGGGCTGCGGGACGCATTGCTGAATAAGAACTACACCGACGCCTATCGATTGAGCACCGCCGAGGCCTTTCGCCGGTATGTGCGGGGTTTGCGAGAGGGAAGGGCCATACTGCGCGTTACGCAGGTGGAGCGTATCGTTGCGGATGTCGCGACGGAATCGACGACGGATTGTTTTCGTGGCGATACGTGACTCAATCGATGAACGACCACGGGAGCGCTCTGTGCAATGATAATCACGAGAAGGAGAAACTGATAAGACAGAAATCTTCAATGGTTTATGCCCTAGCCATGCTGTTGTTGGCATCTGGCACCCTCCTGGTGACCAACTCGGCTTTTGGCGAGGAACAGAGCAAGATCGAGTTGGCGGGCGCGGCCACGGTCACGATTGATGAGGCGATCAAAACGGCATCGGAGAAACTTGCAGGCAAGATCATCGAAGCAGAATTGGAACGGAAGCATAACAAGCTGGTGTGGGAAGTCGAGGTCGTCACGGCCGAGAACAAAGTCATGGAGATCCACATCGATGCCAAGACCGGTGTGGTGATCGACATAGAGGAAGAGGAAGAGAAAACAAAGTCGGGGCGGCTAAAACGACCGAGGTCGGGCTCCGGGGCTGCTGGAACGGACGGCATGCGGGACCAGTGAACTGATGAGGGATCAAGGTGACGGCAGTGGCGTTTGGCAACAATCGGTATTGCTAGCTGACCTGAAATGCCCCGTTACGCAGTGCTTTCCATTGCGGATGTTCCTCGCGCAAGAAGCTAGACGTTAGCTACGGGATAGGGGTTAGGCCATCTCATAGTCCTTTGGCACCAGGATTGCGGACCTTCCTCTTAAGATTCATGGAGCTTCCTGATGCCTCGCCGATGTCGTCGTCTTTCTTGTCGCGACATCAGCCTTGGTCATGCTGGAAGTCGAATTCACGGAGGATTGACACCTCGTTCACATCCCGGAGGTGCTGGGCGCGATGGGATTTCCCTGTTTGCTGTGGGCGGCCTGGCGGGCCAGACCCGACAGGCTCGAGTCTGGAACGAAGGGATCAACGAGTAAAAGCGGGCGTCGTGATTCAGCCGAAGGTCGCGGGGCAGGACATGGAAGCCCATGCGAAGATGTGATCGGGAACAGGAACCGCTGAACGAGGGAAACGGCAATCATGACGAGCGCCTTATTCTACGATCGCTTGCAGTTCGCCATCACGGCGACCTTCCACTACCTGTTCCCGCAATTGACGATAGGGTTGGCGGT
This sequence comes from Nitrospira sp., assembly GCA_012032965.1. Classification (GTDB taxonomy): domain Bacteria; phylum Nitrospirota; class Nitrospiria; order Nitrospirales; family Nitrospiraceae; genus Nitrospira_D. The sequence continues at coordinate 2,032 of JAAUPT010000229.1, read as the reverse complement.
CTTGATCTTGTATTTGAAGAGCCGCGCCTATTGGTCGCATGACGCCCACTACGACGAGGCGGCCCATTTTTGGACGAAGCTCTTCGCCCTGAGCTTCGCGTTCGGCGTCGTCACCGGCATCCCCTTGGAATTTCAGTTCGGCATGAATTGGGCGAAGTTTTCCACGTTTGCCGGCGGCGTCATCGGTCAGACATTGGCGATGGAGGGCATATTCGCGTTTTTCTTGGAATCTACGTTTCTCGGCGTCCTCCTGTTCGGAAGGAAAATATTCGGCCCGTTGGTCCAGTGGATGACAACCGTGATGCTGTTCCTCGGGTCGTGGCTTTCAGGGCTGTTCATTCTCGCGACGAATGCGTGGATGCAACATCCGGTGGCCTATGCCGTCGATGATGACGGCGCAGTCCACGTGACGAGTCTCTGGGGCCTGCTGACCAACCCCTGGCTGGTGTGGCAATTCACCCATACGATGACGGCTGCGGTCGTCACCGGCTCCTTCGTGATGGCCGCCGTGGGGGCCTATTATCTGCTCTCTGCTATTCACATCGAACAGGGCAAAACGTTTGTGCGAACCGGGGTCGTCGCCGGGGCAATCGCCACCGTCCTGCTTCTGTTTCCCACCGGGCATCACGCGGCGTTGCAAGTATTCGAGCATCAACCGATCAAAGGGGCTGCGTTCGAGGGCCATTTTTTCACTGAATCGGGAGCCGACTTGGTGCTCCTCGGCCAACCCAACATGGACACGCTGACGATCGACAATCCGCTGGTCGCTCCCCAAATGCTCAGTTTCATCATCCATAAGCACTTCGGCGCGGAGATTAAAGGGCTCACCGATTTCCCTCGTGAAGACTGGCCGGATACCATGCCGCTGCTCTACTACACCTACCACATCATGGTCGGCCTGGGGTCGATGTTCATCCCGTTGATGCTGACGGCCATGGTGCTGCTCCGGCGAGGGCGTTTGTTTCAGGCGCGGTGGATGCTCTGGACCATCATGCTCATGGCGCCGTTTCCCTATATCGCCACGACCGCTGGCTGGATGACCGCTGAACTGGGGCGACAGCCGTGGCTCGTCTATGGCCTGTTCCGAACGGCCGAGGGCAACTCACCGCTTGTGGGGTCAGGCAACGTTCTATTCTCGTTGCTCGGCTTTCTCGGCCTGTATGTGCTGCTCGGTCTGCTGTTTCTATTTGTGTTTTTCCACACAGTCGCTCGCGGACCTGCCGTAGCTGGCGGTTCGCCTGCCGACGCCGGGCTGACGCGGTGAGCGAGGAGATGATGTCCATCGAGACGCTGTGGTTCACGATCGTCGTCCTGATGTTCGCTGTCTACGCGGTGTTGGACGGATTCGATGTTGGGGTCGGCATTCTCTACGTGTTAGTCGCCAACACGGACGAGGAACGGCGTCTGGTCTTGAAGGCCATCGGTCCTGTGTGGAAGGGCAACGAAGTCTGGCTCGTGGCGGGAGGGGGCCTTCTGTTCCTCGCCTTCCCCAGGGTCTTCGCCGCCGGATTCAGCGGCTTTTACCTGGCTCTCAACCTGGTCTTGTGGTTTCTGATCATGCGTGGGCTGTCCCTAGCGTTACGGTCTCACTTGCGCAATCCCTTGTGGCGAACGTTGCTGGGATGCGATCTTTGCGGTCTCCAATCTTCTGCTGGCCCTCGTCTTCGGCGCTGCCTTGGGCAACATCATTCGAGGCGTACCGCTTGGTCCAGACGGGTATTTCTTTGCCGCGCTGTGGACCACCTTTACGCCAGGATCAACGCCTGGGATTCTAGACTGGTTCACGGTCCTCATGGGCGCGCTCGCCGTGGCGATTCTCGCCGTGCATGGAGCGAACTATCTTGAGGTCAAGATGGAGGGAGAGGTCGCGTTCGCGCACGCCGAGCACGTCCTCCACCGCGACCTCAAGCCCGAGAACGTCATGATCGGCGCCTTCGGCGAGGTGCTGGTGATGGACTGGGGGCTGGCCAAGCAGCTCCACGAGACCGAGCCGGAGCTGGGTCCCTGCGCGGGCCGACGGCCGATCCGGCCT
>JAAUPT010000228.1 GCA_012032965.1 Nitrospira sp. | reverse complement strand
GCCGACTATCGGGACTTGCCGGAACTCGGGATATACTTCGACAAACTCGTCTCCATCGAAATGATCGAGGCCGTTGGGTATCAGTATTACAGGACGTTTTTCGAAATCTGCAGTCGGATGTTGAAGCCGCAAGGGCTGGCTCTCATCCAAGGCATCACGATCGACGAACGATTCTATGAGAGGGCAAAGCGCTCCGTTGATTTCATTCAGCGCTTCATTTTTCCTGGTAGCTGCATTCCATCCGTCAGCGCTTTGACACAGGCGTCGGCGAAGGTCGGTGATCTGGGGCTGATTCATCTTGAAGACATCGGGACGCACTACGCTCCAACGCTACGAGCTTGGAAGACAAACGTTGTCGCTAAGCTTCCGGAGATCAAGGCGCTGGGGTATCAACCTGAGTTCCTCCGCCTGTGGGACTTCTATCTCTCCTACTGCGAAGGCGGCTTCCTTGAGCGCTCGATCAGCACTGTGCACATGCTGTTTAGCAAGCCCGGTTGGCGGCCTCAATCGGTCGGAAGTCTTCTCCGCACAGATTAGAGATGTGCGTGGACGCGAGCTTTCGCACGTCCGTTGTGCACTATTTCCTGAGACTCAGCACGTAAGCCAACACATTTTGGATATCTGCTTCATTGAGCTGCTTTTTCCACGCCACCATGGCGGTCTTCGGTTTCCGTTTTCGATGATGCCTCGCAATTCCTCGGGCGCTTTCTTCTTGCTTTCTGCGCTCGAAAAATCTCCGGCGGGGGGCTTGAGATTTTTTCCGATCGGTCCGTCGCCTTTGCCTTCGGGCCCGTGACAAGCCACACACTGGGATTGATAGATGGCTTTTCCCTTGCTGGCATCGCCTGCGGCAGCGGAAACCCCCTGCGCAGTCAAACACCATGCTGATGCGGCGAGAACACCGCTAAGTACGACCTCCACTCGAAAGATATGTCTCATCATGCCCTCCTTCGTTGATGTGATTGTGCGAGAAATCAGTCCACTCTCCATACTCTGGTTCGAGTCAGGAATACGCTGTGCCAGCCTCTTCTACTGCATCTGTTACGGTATCTCAATAAAACCACATGACCACCGTGTGCCACCACCTCCCAGGGGAGCTGGTTGGTCCGGATAATTATTGCCTCCTGCATGGATGATCAGAGCACGACCTTAGGCATCAGCGATTTATTGAATCGTCCTTACAGATTGTTCTCCTTAAGGCGAACACTGGTTCTCCACTGGACTGTGGAATCGGCTCATCAAGCGGAACTCCATGAGTTCCAATATTGCATGGCGTAATACATGCCCCAGAGTATCAGGCCCAGCGCCACCAGCTTGAGCCAGAGTGGAATGTGGCCGCTTCGTTCCATTATTCCGGACGGCTCATAACGATAGATGGCCGGCTCGCCCGCTATTTTGCTCGATGCGGCGGGCGTGGTGGGAGTGATTGGAGTGGGATCATTCACCATGACTGCCTCAGTACCGTGATGCACCCCATTCCATTGCATACCCTAAATCGGTTGTGACCGCTCACTCGGCAGCCCTCGGATTGGACATCGTCGCCCAAATTCTCGCGCGCGCGGTCTGACGATCTTGTTCCTCAAGACCGGCCGCGACAAGCTCGGCTTCGTAAGCAGCTACTCGCAGGGATTGAACATAATGTACCAGATCCCAGACTTCGTCCTCTGTCAGACTGTCGAACGGGGGCATCGGTGTCCCCCCGATGCCGGCTACGATCGTCTGATACAAGTGCGGACCTCCATAACCGAGCTTCACGCCGCCCGGCGCGCGGCCGGCAGAGAAGGTGAGCGGGTTTGATAGGATGACCCCAGTCGTCGAGGAGCATACCAGGCTGGGCCAGCGGGCCGTCCGCCTTGCCCTGTTGCCCATGACAGAGCGCGCAATTAGTTTGAAACAGCGTATCACCCCTCGCGATGGACGCGGGCGTGACGGGGGACTCCGGAGGAACGGCAATGGGTCTGCCGGCTAGTTCCTTTGCCCATCGATCGGAAAACGTCTTCAGATACTGGATGACCGCCCACCGTTGCTGCGCCGGGAGCTCATGCATGGCAGGCATCGAGGTGCTCCAGAGACCATGTGTGAGCGTGATATATAAATCCGCATCGGACGGTAACGAATCCTTTCCGCGGGTAGAACGAAATTTGAATAGTCCCGTCGTGAAATCGCGCGGCTTCGGATTCAAAAATTCGGCTGACGGTCCTTTCCCGTCGCCCTTGTCTCCATGACAGCCCGAGCAACGCCGCGAGTAGACCGTTTGACCGAGTACCCGCACCGCTTCCCGACCTTCCGGAGTCCCGTGGAGTATGACCGCTCCGGGTGTCGTCGATGACAAGAAACCAATTCTCCAATCGCCGATTGACGTCCCCAGCCGCTGGAGATAGGCTACCAGTGCTTTCCCGTCTGCCGTCGGCTGCGGCGGGGCGTCTCCCCGCTTTTCTTCAAAGAGCCAGGTGAAGCGCGGCATGATGGAATCCGCGACCACGTTTTGCGGATTCCAGAGGTGCGCGATGTGCCAGTCGTCACCATACTTTCTTCCCACGCGCGTCAGGTCCGGACCGATACGCCGCGTGCTAAACATATGAGGACGATCATACGCGGATTCCCCGACCTGGGACACAGGCCCCCATCGCAACGTTTCGCCGGCCACCGGCCGTATATATTGTGAATGGCATTGCCAGCAGCCGTCTCGAATGTAGACTTGCCGTCCTCGCTGTTCGAGCGGAGAGTAGTCATTTACCCGAATCGGCAGGCCGGTCACGGCATCAGCGACCATTGTAGTTCGCGTTGCGGCTTGAAGCCATGGCAGGCCGCCAAGGATAAAGAAGGATGTGACGAACAATATGACTCCGGCCACGATGCCGACCGTCGAAGGATTTTCAAGCCAATTCTTGTTTGGCGCCGTTGACCTTGGTTGGTTGAGCTTCGGCAACGGCTCGCGCTCGTCGCCTTCAAACGGTTGTCCTTCGCGAACGGTTTTATAGAAGTTGTACGCCATGAGGCCGAGCGCGACATCCATGATCGTGCCGACGATCGTGCGGGCTACCCACCACGGTTGCATCTCCTTGACCGAATCAACGAAGTCGGCGCCGTTGTTCAGCATGGCCCCTTGAATGAAACCCTGTGCCGTGAGCCCGAGGACCATGGCCGTGAATCCGGTGATGGTGAGCCAGAGATGCCAGCTGGCGAGACGGTCGCTCCAGAGCTGCCTGCCGGTCAGCCGAGGCCAGACGTAGTATAGTCCACCAACCACCCACATGATCATAGCCCCGAAGACCGTGAGGTGCGCATGGCCCACGACGAAATCATTGAAATGGGTCAATTGCTGAAACCGGTGTAATGCTTCCATGGAGCCTTGGAAACTGCCGATCAGATAGTAGACGACGCCGACCATCAGAAATTTGGCCGCATAATTATCCGACCCACCTCCGCCCAGTACCGTGCCCCAACGTCCCAGCATGGTGCCGAAGAAATTGACGATGACGGTAAGGACCGGAATGATCATCCACAAACTGTGGACGACGGCGACTGTCTGGGTCCAATGCGGAATGGGACTGTAGAGGTAATGATGCGTGCCGGTCATGGGATAGAAGAGGGCCAATGTCCAGAACCCGAGCAGGGAAAGCTTATGGCTGTAGAGAGCATTCTTGGCGCTCAGGGGCAAAAATAATAAACCGTCGCCAGCCCCGCCGGCGTGATCCAGAGCCCTATTAGATTGTGCATGTACAGCCCGTGGATTGCCGCGCTGTTCACGCCGCTCACTGGGCCATAGGGCAAGAGCACAGCGCCCAATGGAAGATTAAAGATAGTCCAAATGCCTGCGGCGAGCGTGTACCACAGAGACACGTAGACGCGAGACCCACGGCGACGTAGTATCGTGCCGATGACTTGAATAGTAACGGCCGCGACGACGATGAACCGCATGAGTTCAGGGGCCATTCGTACTCGGCATATTCGACTCCGACCATGTAACCCATGCACAAGGACAGCGAGCCGAGCAGAAGGAAGGCATTCCAGATCCAGAGCAGCCACCATCCCCATTCCACTTTATACAGCGGCGTGCCGGTCAGGCGCGGGACGAAATAATAGAGGAGAGTAATGAAAGCCGATGTGAAAGACCCGAACAGCACGCCTCCTAGATGGACAGCGCGTAGCCGGCCGAACGTGAACCAGGGCATGCCGTCAAAAAATTCGGGAATATGGAACTGAATGGAAACGAGGATGCCGACGAAGGGGAACAGGGTGAGCCATACGAGCGACCACCGTGCCCAGGCTTTCACAAGCTGTTTATCGACCAGTTCAGTTGCTTCCATCAACTTCTCAATCGCTAAACAGACACATCCTACAGCTCACCAGACGAGAGCGCGACTGGTGCTGCTGCCCCTCACTGA
>JAAUPT010000227.1 GCA_012032965.1 Nitrospira sp. | reverse complement strand
TTTTCTGACGACTATTCCACTGAGCCGAACCCATCATACACCGACAGCGCCGGAATTGGCTGCGTCAATGGCGTGGTATTCCACGGTTGGCCTTGTGCTCGGCGGGATATTAGCGTTATCGGATATGTTGTTGAGTCGTGTCTTCGCACAGGAGGTCGTGAACATCCTGTTGATCATGCTGCTGGTGTCGCTCACTCGTGGACTCCATCAGGATGGATTGGCAGACACACTTGACGGACTCGCAGGTGGCAGGACACCGGCTGATCGCCTGTCGATCATGCGAGACCCCAGAATCGGGGCGATGGGAGCGACCGGTCTGTTCTTGTCTTTGATTCTTCGTTATGCAGGTCTGATGGTACTTCCACAATCACTCCGTGTTCCAGCGTTGGTGTGTATGCCGGCGCTAGGGCGATGTGCCATGGTTGTCCTGGCTTGGCTGGTTCCCTATGCAAGAACAGAAGGTGGCCTGGCATCCCCCTTCCTTGCTCATTTGTCAGTATTTCATGTGATGGGATCGACGTTGGTGCTCACCGCGGCACTCATGATTGGACTCGGTGTTACCGCAACAATCGTGACATTGATTGGGAGCTGCATGGTCCTCATCACGACCCAGGCCGTGTGTCGTGCCTGGTTCGGTGGGATTACAGGAGATACGTTAGGTGCCACAAACGAGATTATGGAAATCGTATTCCTTCTCCTGGTTCCTCTCGTACTTGTCCTGTCATGACGGGAGGGGAACTTTTAGCCGCAGCAGGTCTCGATGCCGTTGCGGGCGACCCACACTGGTTTCCTCATCCAGTTCGTGGGATTGGCATCGTCATTAGATGGTGCGACAACAGTATCAGAAAGGTTTCCAGTCATTCCTCTGTCCTTCGCGCTGGGGGGATTGCCCTGGCCCTGGGCCTACCGTTGTCCGTGTTTGTTCTCAGCCGTGAAGTGATTGTCATGGCTGACGGTATAGTCTGGTGGCTCGGGAGCCTCGTCTCGATCGGACTTGCCTGGACGACTCTCGCTGCGCGCGACCTGTGGAATCATGTTCAGGCAGTGAGTGAACCGCTAGGTCGAGGTAATCTCCCTGAGGCACGACGGGCAGTTGGGATGATTGTTGGCCGAGACACCGATCAGTTGTCTCAGGAGGATGTTGTCCGTGCAACGATCGAAACAGTTGCTGAAAGTATCAGTGACGGAATCATTGCACCCTTGTTCTATCTTGCTCTCGGTGGTGCCCCTCTGGCTCTTGCCTACAAGGCGGTGAATACGTTGGACTCGATGATTGGTCATAAGGATGAGCGCTACGCCGATTTTGGGTGGGCTTCGGCTCGACTGGATGACCTTGTGAACTGGGTTCCGGCTCGGCTGTCTTCCGTCCTTATTATTCTTGCCGGTGCGGTAATCATAGGTGAGAGTGCTCGGATCAGAACGGGGTGGCATGTGCTGTGGCGTGACGGCAACAGGCACCCCAGTCCCAACAGTGGGCGACCAGAAGCTGCAATGGCCGGTTCCTTGGGGGTCCACTTAGGAGGAAGCAACTTCTATCATGGGATACCAAATGATCGACCCATTATCGGGCTGGGCGGGCGTCAACCGGTTTTGGAGGACATCGAGGTCGCAGCTCGGATCATCATTGGTGTCTCTCTCCTGAGCCTGTTGTTGACCATGGGAATCATGTGGCTCGTCTAAGAAGTTCACCCCATGGTGGGAACGTCTATGCGGCCTCACGGGATCTCGGTCGAGGTGTTCGCAATCTGATCGACTTCAGCGCCAGTATTAACCCGCTGGGTCCGTCTCACCCGGGTCTGGCGAGCGATTGCTGATTCTCGTCATCTGCTGGCGCATTATCCCGATCCGGATTGTTGGGAGCTCCGTCAAACGCTCGCCAAATGCTGGGACAGACAGCCGGATGAGATTGTGGTTGGAAACGGCTCAACGGAATTGATCGATGTACTCCCTCGTGCGCTCAAGATTCGGCATTTGCTCGTCATACACCCTACTTTTTCGGAGTACGTGGCAGCGATGGAGCGTGCCGGAGGTCGTGTCAGTGCCGTCTACGCAAAGCGCGCAGAACAGTATGTGCAGCCGATCGTCGACCTCTGCCGTGTACTGGATAAACGACCATCTAAGGCCAGTGCTATCGATGGAGTCATGCTGTGCAATCCCAATAGCCCAACTGGGCAAGCCTGCACAGTCGATGAGATCCGGCGATTGGCGGAGATCACTCAACGGCGAGGCATGTGGTTGCTCATTGACGAGGCATTTTGCGACTATTGTTCGGACCGGTCGTTCCTTCCGGTGGCCGCATCATGGCCGCGTGTGGTGATTTTGCGCAGCGTAACGAAGTTCTATGCACTACCCGGTCTTCGGGTTGGGTACGCAGTCGCTAAACCTACCGTGATCGAAACGCTTCGCCGGCAGATGCCGCCGTGGTCCGTCAATGTGATGGGGCAGGCGGCGGCGTTAGCCGCCGTAAACGATTTGGGTTACGCTCGAAAAAGTGTGCGTTTCATGGACCGTGAACGAGAACGGCTCGGAACAAAGCTGGCTGCTCTACCCTATTGTGTGGTCACGCCGACCTATGCCAACTACTTTTTTCTAGAACTCCCTCGTGGATGGCGAGCGCCTGAGGTCTGCGCAAAATTGCAAGGCGAAGGATTCCTGATCCGTGACTGTTCAACAGTTCCCGGTGCAAATGCTCGGTCGATTCGACTTGCCGTGCGCTCTCAACGAGAGAATGATTTCCTTCTCCAAGCCTTGTCGAAAACGCTCCTGCAACAAAGGCCGTGAATACCAGGACTCGTCGGGATATCTGTACTTCCTATCAGGTGATTGGGCCCACGCTTGTGATTCGTCTCGGTGGTCGAAAGCGAGTGCTTTCATCAGCACCACTAGGCGGAGGTGTTGGTCTCGCGTCCAATATTGTGAATCATCAGGTCGAAACAAATGGTTCCATTAAGGCGTATTATCCCACACCGGCACGCTACTTGCGGAGGCTGGCTTTACGTCTCCGACTTAATGGTAAAACCATCGGACTCATGACTGCGGTGCCGATGACACAGCTGGTCACGGCACGAGTCGCTGCGGAGGGGGTTTGGGTGGAATGTTTTGGAACCGTCGGCGTGACGAATGCTGTTCGGGCCGGAGAATGGCCATCACAACGTTCCCATCACGACAAACTAGGCAAGCCTGGCACGATCAATCTTATCCTCGTTACGAACGGCAGCCTCTCTCATGCCGCAATGGTTGGTGTTGTGCAAGTTGCCACAGAGGCCAAGACCGGCGTCTTGCGCGATCATGCGGTGCCGAGTTGCCATGATGGGAGTGCAGCCACAGGAACTGGTACGGATGCAGTCGTGATTGCTTGTCAGCGAAGGGGACAGGGTCCGTCGCACATCTATAGTGGGACGCACACCATCATTGGGGCGCTTGTCGGACGCGTAGTGACTGACTGTATGACTCGCGGTTTAGCTAAAGCGAAGGCTTGGCGGGAGTCGCATCAATGACGACACGGGCACTTGCAGTTCTTGGAACGGGATCGGACGTGGGAAAAAGTTTGATTACGGCTGGGATCTGCCGATTGCTTCACCGCACCGGTATTCGCGTGGCTCCATTTAAAGCGCAGAACATGTCCTTGAATTCGTTTGTGACTCCCGAAGGGGGAGAAATCGGGCGAGCACAAGCATTACAAGCGGCCGCATGTAGGATCCCACCCCATGTCGATATGAATCCGATTCTGCTCAAACCAGAATCCGATAGCTGTTCCCAAGTCGTTGTTCTTGGCAGGGTGTTCGCGAAGCAGGAAGCCTCAGCGTATTTCGATGGTCGACGAACACTCTGGTCTATCGCAGAAGATAGCTACACTCGTTTGGCGAGTCGGTATGAGATGATGGTTATCGAAGGAGCCGGCAGCGCGGCGGAGGTGAATCTCAGGAAGCTGGATCTGGCCAACTGGCCTGTCGTTAAGATGGCCGATGCTCAGGTTCTGCTGGTCGCGGATATCGACCGAGGCGGGGTTTTTGCTCAGATCCTTGGAACGTTGGATTTGCTAGAACCCGACGAGCGCAACAGGGTGTGTGGGGTCGTGGTCAATAAGTTTCGTGGTGATGCTGAGCTGTTTGCCGATGGGGTGCGATTCCTGGAATCACGAAGTGGAGTTCCGGTATTGGGAGTGATCCCCTATCTCCGTGATCTTATGCTTGAACAAGAAGACGGTCTTGGTCACGTCATTGACCAGGAAACTCACTTTATCTCAGATCGAATCAATATTGCCGTTATCTTACTGCCCCATATGAGCAACTTCACTGATTTCAACATCCTTTCAGCAGAAGAAGATGTGGTGTTGAAGTACGCAAGTACTCCGACCATGCTCTCCGATGCTGACATTGTCATTATTCCTGGA
>JAAUPT010000011.1 GCA_012032965.1 Nitrospira sp. | reverse complement strand
CCGGTATCGGCCGAAGCGAGATCGGCCTCGTCCGTACCGTCAACCAAGATGCGTTCGCAGCGATCGATGATCACGCAGTTTTGGGCCGTCGCGGACGGCATGGGCGGCCATATCGGAGGGGATGTCGCCGCTCAAACGGCCATCAGAACGGTCGAAGCCCAAGCGGTACCCGCGAGCGAGGCCCTTCGCAACGGCCACACACCACCAACCGATGTGCTCACGGATCTAATCACTCGAGCACATGAGGCCATCGTCGATCGAGCCAGATCACAATCGAAACTGAAAGGGATGGGAACCACGATCGTACTGCTGGCTATTGCGACCACGCAGGCTCCGGTGGCCTACCTTGCCCATGTTGGGGACAGTCGCGCCTACCGATTTCGATCCGGCACATTGACGTCGTTGACCAGAGATCATAGTTTGATCGAGAAATACCTGGAGCGTGGGATCCTCACCCCCCAAACAGCCAAAACCCACCCGGAACGGCATGTCTTGACGCGCGCCTTGGGTATCCCGGGAATGGCGACTCCTACCATTGGCGCCTTCCCGATTCAAGACGACGATATTGTGTTGCTCTGCTCGGATGGCTTGACGAAGATGCTAGAGGATGACGACATCCAGCGAGTTCTTACCCAAGGCGAGCTGGACCCCACACTCCTCTGCGATCGGCTTGTGACCACAGCGCTCGATCGTGGAGGGGAAGACAACGTCACGGTCGTAGTAGTCGCTCATCGATAGTTTCCATAAGACCACTTGGCTGTTGACATGTTTCATCGGGCCGTGTAGGTTTCCGCGTCATCTTTATTTTGTCACAGCCATGGAGACCCGTATGCGCCGTAGGGAGTTGTTTGTCTGCGTAAGCCTACTTCTACTTTCTAATCTCGCAACTACGGTGATCGCCTCAGAACCTTCCGACCCGGAGACTGCCATTCGTCAGATGGTGCGCGCTAACGCCGAAAAAGATCTTCCAACGCTGTCTCGCCTCATGGCACACGATGCCGACATCACCAGCTATTCGGTTGGCGGCCGAAAGTACGTCGGCTGGCCCGAGTTCGAGCGCGAAATGCGCGAAGAATTCGTCAACACCAAGAAAATCGAGATTCCGATCACCGAACTCAAGGTCTGGACCAAAGGTGACTTGGCCTGGTTTACAATGGAGCTCGACTATATCCGCTACGTCGGCGAGGGATCGGAGGTCAAGCGAACCGTACTACCACTGCGAGAAACCGGTGTGCTTGAACGTCGCGCGGGCCGGTGGCAGTTGTTGTCTTGGCATGAATCGTTTCGATCGGCTCAACTGGGTGGTCCTCTTGCATCCCCCTCAGCAGACGCCGGATCGCATCGACTCGTCAGTGATGCTGCCGCTACAACGATGCCTGATGTGAGTGGAGAATGGGAAATTCTCGAAGTCGAGGACGAAAAACGATACAAGTCAACATTGGATAGGAGTGGGAATGGTTCCTACACCCAACACGGTGGACGCTTCGTGACCACCAAATTCGCCGACAGATTGTGGCAGGGCACGTGGCAACAACCTGGAAATGACCGTGAAGGCGGATTTGAAGTTCTCCTATCAGAAGACGGCAGTGAGGCGAAAGGAATATGGTGGTACACGCGTGTGGGCAACCATAAAAATATTCCCCCTCGGGAGCATGGTGGTACGTATGAATGGAAGAGACTGACGCCGAAGCCAGCGAATGCCCCAATGAGCCAACTGCAATCTTTTCGAGCCACACCAACTAGTTCGGAGCCCGGTCTCAAATCATCGTTGTCACTTCCTGTGGGAGGCCTTATGCACGGATTTCTCATTTCTCTGATTACTGCTGTGTTCATGGTTACGTCAGCTTACGCGGATGGAGGACACAACCACCATGCCGTCCCAACACTGAAAAAACAGGTCGGTTCAAAGATCACCTATGGAGAGAACACTGCGACCCTGACCTTCGGCCCGATCGATCTTCCGGCCGGCCATACTGAAGGCGACATGGGCGACTCCATGCCTCGCTTTAATTTTCAGCTTCCTGAAGACAGGTATTTAATCGGCTTCAAGTCGGCCCTTTCTACTGTCGATGGGAAGGAATTGCCCCGCAACTACCTGCACCACATCCTGATGATCAACAACACCAGGCCCAGCGTGTCCTGCCCCGGTGAGCCGCTCTTTTTCGGTGGAGCCGGACTGGAAATGGCCGAGACGCAATTCCCCGATGGATACGGCGTGAAGCTTTCGGCAACCGACAAGTTAATGACGGTCGTCGCGTTCTATCACGGAGCCCCTCCCACCAAGGACGTCATCGCAACCTTTACCATGTATTTTGCCCCGAAGGTCAAACTCGTCAAAGAGATGGAGATCTATCAGGTCGGCGTCAACATCGTCTGCTTCACTAAATTTGGCGATCGGCCTGCGGATCAGACAGACGAAGGGATTGAAATCGGGCCGGGTGTCCAAGTCCGTACGGCACCATTGAAGTTTGGGATGGACGGCTGCGTCAAGTACGCGTATCCGCACGGCCACGACGAACTACTCCTGATTGCATTGGAGAATAAGACGAAGAAGCAGACCCTACTCCGGACTGTCCCGGATGTCGAGCGAGACGGAACGCTCCGCGAATTCTTACCGCATCAAGTCTATAAAGACGGCCAGGGATTCCCTATCTCCAAGAACGATGACTATGAGATGGTGATGGTTTACCACCATTCTCTGCAAAATACTGAACCACAGCACGGAATGGGGAATTACTTGCTCTATATGACCCCGGGCTCGTGCTCACCGCAGAGCGCTTCCGCTACCCCTTAGATAGTGTGTCACTCGCCCACCGGTTCGAGCTCGGCCGGTGGGCATGCTCTCCTCCTTACGCGTAGTCCGGTCTAGAACCCTCTCAAGATCTTGAAGCCAGTCTCGGGTGAAGCATCAGCCCCGCTGTACCTACCTGTACCCATTCCTGCACGAAATCCCAAATCCGTTGGGTGAAACGATACTGGCATGTATACTCATCACACTAGTGATCATACGTAATCCTTTCTTTTACGCCATGTGATCTGCATGACGACATGATGTTCTGCTGGGCACACCCATGACAGCTTCCAGAACCCCTCAGTCGACCACACATCAATTCAACGTGTGGTCGCTTCAGAAACTGACGCACTTCATGCAAAGCATAGGGCACCCCACTAATCTAGCCGTCGTCGCGGAGCATATTCTTACGGGTCTCTTGGAAGTATGCGAGAGCTCTCACGGGGCTCTATACCTACTTGAGCACGACCATGAAAGATATCGTCATGTGCGTTCCCGTGGACAACTCGACACTATGTCTGCACCCTCGGTCGTTGCCCTCTCCGATCCACTTGTCCAGACACTCGTACAATGCCACCAGATCCTGGCCCCTGCGAATCCCGCTTCAACCTCTCTGGTCTACATGGAACCTGCCATGTCCACTCTGCTCGGCACTTTTCCCGCAAATCTCGCTATTCCGTTAGTAACACAAGGACGCATGATTGCATTTATCGTCGTCCACTCACAAATAGAAGCTGGCCTCAATTCACTGAATAAGGAACTCTTGCTTGCCATGGTCCAGAGTGCCGCCAATGCGCTGGATTCTCTTATGATCTATGAGGATCTTCGTCAATCTCAGACCCTGATGCGTCGCGCTGATCGATTGCGCTCGCTGGAGATCATGCCGGCGGTTTTGCACACGAGATCAGAAATCCACTCACTTCGATCAAGACCTTCATCCAACTGGCTCCCGAACGGAAGAACGATAGTCAGTTCATTGGAGAGTTCAGCCAATGGTGCTCGATGACGTCTATCGAATCGAGCGTTTAATCCAAGAAATTCTCGATTATGCTCGTTATATGGAGCCTCAATTGACTGATGAGGACGTAAACGAAATCGTCTCATCATGCATCTACTTGGTCCACGTACAGGCAGACAGGCGGGGGATCAAGATTGAAAAAGAGTTGGCGTCTGAGCTTCTCCGTGGCATGTTAGATCGGCAACAGATCACACAGGTCATTTTAAATCTACTCTTGAATGCCATGGATGCCATAGGAGAGGGTTTCGGGACAATTCGGGTGCGAACCCATCGACTTCAGAAACCGAATGGGCAGGAGTGGGTGCATATTGAGATCGAGGATACCGGGCGTGGAATCCCGTCAGAGCACCGTGCCCACATCTTCAACCCGCTTTTTACGACCAAGCACTCGAGCGCCTTCAACGAAGGAACCGGTCTTGGACTGACCCTTGTGCACCAGATCATTAAGGAACACAGAGGAGACATTCAGATTCGGAGTATGGAAGGGGTGGGCACGACAGTTCGCATCCAGATTCCTTCTCATTACTCATAGAATGTCAGGAGCTATTGTGGAGAATGCGATCGCAAAAAAGCGAGTCCTGTTGATCGACGATGAGGCACGAGTTCGAACCTCACTCAAAATGGTCCTGGAACCGCTCTACGACATTCTCCAAGCCGGTGATGGGCATGAGGGGCTCGACGTCTTTCGCAAGGAAGAACCGGATCTGGTTCTTCTCGACGTCATCCTTCCAGGAACCGACGGCCTTGCCGTGCTTCAAACGCTGCGCATGGAAGGAAAAGTCACCCCGGTTATCATGCTGACTGGCACCAAATCGGTGAAGACGGCCGTCGATGCCATGAAACTGGGAGCATCTGACTATCTTTCAAAACCCTTTGATGTCGACGAACTTCGGATCGTCATCGATCGAACCTTGAATTCTTCCGAACTTGAGCGAGAGGTGAAGCAGCTTCGGGCCCAGGTCGTCCAGCGATACGCCTTCCATAACCTGATCGGAAAAAGCGAGGGCATGCAGGAGATCTATTCAAAAATCGAGCAGGTGGCTGATAGTCGAACCACCGTTCTCATTACCGGAGAAAGCGGCACAGGTAAAGAACTGGTTGCCAAGGCCCTGCATTATAACAGCGCACGACGAGATCGTCCTTTTATTGCACTGAATTGTGCGGCGCTCCCCGAAACCTTGATCGAAAGTGAATTGTTTGGCCATGAAAAAGGCTCTTTTACGGACGCCACTGCGCGACGTGTCGGTCAGTTCGAATTGGCACACACCGGAACCTTGTTCCTCGACGAGATCGGCGATTTGAGCGCAGTCACACAGGCAAAACTTCTCCGTGTCATCCAAGAACGAGAATTTACTAGAATCGGCGGTGTTCAGTCGATCAAGGTCGATGTTCGCATTGTCGCGGCAACCAATAAGAATCTTGACGAATTGGTTCGCAAGGGCCAATTCCGAGAAGATCTTTACTATCGTATCAATGTGATCTCGCTCTATCTTCCTCCTCTTCGAGAACGGAGTGAAGATATTCCCCTACTTGCCAAACACTTTCTTGAAAAACGGCTGGCAGAGGAACGACGCTCTCACATCGAATTCGGAAAGGAGGCATTGGAACTCTTAACTCGATACGCGTGGCCGGGAAATGTTCGCGAACTGGAAAACTTCGTCGAGCAAGCGTTTATCTGGTCTCAACATGCCACAGAAATTACACCAGAGCACTTACCGACGTCGATCAAAAGCGACTCTCGGTCAACATCTCTTCGAGATGATACCCTTGCAGGACGAATGTCTCTTGAAAAAGCCGTGATGGAGTTTGAGCGGGAAATTATTCTTGATGCCCTCAAGCGAACCAATTACGTCCAAACTCATGCAGCGAATCTACTTGGCATCAGCCGGCGGATGTTGAAATATCGTATGGACACGCTAGGTGTTGGTCGCCCGGATAACTCTCTCCCTTCAGAACCAGAGTCTTTAGTGCAAGAATGACACACTTGCGCGCAAGGATGTCACATTTACACACACATTATCCTCACGGTCATGTGGATAAAGTAGGTATACTAATATTTATAGACATATATATAGTGCCAATGTTTTATGGCAGCACTATATATAGATGCAAGTCGTAAGTATATGAAAAGGAACAATAATTGCTTATATTTTTGGTGTTTTTGAGATGTTCATAATGTAGATATGACCTCTGTACAGACAGTCTCACAACCTACTGTACTAGTAATTGATGATGAAGCAGGCCCCCGTGATGCGCTGAAGGTTATCCTTCGTCCCTTTTTCAATATTCGTTCTGCAGGAAACGCTCAGTCTGCGCTGGACGTTCTTAGTAACGAATCCATCGACATCATTACACTCGACCAGAGACTTCCCGATCGCCACGGATTGGATCTTCTCCACGAGATCAAACATGATCATCCGGATGTGGAGGTTGTCATCGTCACAGGATATGGCAGCTTGAAATCCGCCATGGAAAGTATTCGGCAGGGAGCCACGGGGTATTTGTTAAAACCATTCAACGTGAACGAGCTTATTACCCTGACTCAGCAGACTATGGATAAAAAGCGCCGGCTTGATTTTCTTCGACGGAGCCTTCGATCTTCACCTGAACTATGGGGATTGGGGAATGAAAGCGCACGCTCGTGGGATACTCTCAAAGCAGAATATTTTACTCTCTACCTCAATGCGCGAAGCAATGCTGTTTTCCCGGAAGAAGAGATGTCTCTTATCCCTCTCTTATCGGATATCTTGGAAGCCACAGACCGTCACCTGCTGAATCACTCCAGCCGAGTGAGTTTCTACGCGACATTGATGGCTGCTCGATTGGATCTTACTCTCGCTCAGCAGAAATCGCTGGCCATGGGAGCGTTCCTTCACGATATCGGGAAAACGAGTTTCCCAGCTTATAGGTTTTCAGACGACCAGGTCTTCCCCTCAGGCGAACCCATCATGTGTCGGGAACATTGCGAGAGAGGTGCTCGGGCGGCGACAACCCTAGGTCTATCGAAGGAGGTCCATGACATCATTGCATACCATCATGAGCAATTGAACGGGCAAGGCTATCCTCATGGAGTTTCGGGTCCTGATATTCCGGTTTTAGCTCGAATTGTCGGTATCGCCCAAGCTTTTGATCACCTGACTGCGGATGCCCCTGGGCGGTCTTGTCTTTCCACAGAAACCGCAATCCAGCAGATCTCTCTCAACTCTGGTACCCATTTCGACCCGCAACTACTCGAAGTTTTCCTCGATGTCGTGAAAGATTCAGCCGCTTCTCTACCCACGACGGCCGTCGCTCCCGCTGCGTGATCTACTCGTGTGCTCCAGCAATTAACTCCGCCGCTGTCGCCAGGGTCTTTGGGGTCACTCGCTCTCCACCTAGCATTCGGGCAATCTCCCCTTTACGATTGATCCCGTTTAGCGAGCGCACCGTCGTCACCGTGCGTCCCTTTGCTTCTGACTTTTCAACGCAGAAGTGATGGTGCGCTTGAGAAGCTACTTGCGGGAGATGAGTAATACAGAGCACTTGATGATACTGCCCCAACGCCCGTAAGCGTTTCCCAATCGTCGCTGCAACGGCGCCTCCAACACCCGTATCGATCTCATCAAAAATGACAACTGGGACATGATCAACATTGGCGACAACGGATTTGAGTGCGAGCATTAAGCGAGAAATCTCTCCACCGGATGCCACCCGCGACATCGGTTTCAATGGTTCGCCGGCATTGGCAGCCAAAAGAAACTCGACACGATCAATCCCGTCTGGGCCATAGACGTCGTGCTGCTCATTTGGCACAACCTGAACCATAAACCGCACCGATCCCATTTTCAGCGCATCCAATTCTTTGCTAACCATCTTCGTCAACTGCTTAGCGGCCTCTTTCCGCTGTTGCGAAAGTCGCCGTGCTAATTCGGACACCTTTCGTTGCTGTTCCTGAATGAGACGATCGTAGTCAGCGAGTTGGGCTTCGACATGAGAAATCCGTTCCTGCTCCCCCTTCACCCGAGCGTAGGTCGTCAAGACTGCGTCGATAGTCCCTCCGTATTTCTTCTTCATCTTCTGAATGACGGCTAAACGGTCTTCCACCGCACTTAACCGTCCAGGATCGGCATCCACACGTTCAGCATAGCTGCGAAGCGAGTCGGCAACTTCCCTCAAGAGAACCTTCGCCTCGGATGCGAGGCGGTTTGTTGCTCCCATTTCTGGGTCGATCTGAGCCAGCTCGCCCAATAGGCGCTCTACGACCACAAGGTTTGTCAACACACCTTGGCCGTCACCGTGAATTCGCTCCTGCGCTTCGGATGCCAATTCAACAAGGCGGCCCGAAGACCCCAGGCGTTGTCGCTCGGCCTGCAGCGTCTCCTCTTCTCCGACACGACAACCAGCTTCTTCCAACTCCTGTCGCTGAAATTTTAAGAGATCTTCTTGCTGCGCGCGGTTCTGCATGGTTGTCTCAACTCCTGCACGCGCTTGACGTGAGTCGACCCACTCTTGATGAATGACTCGGTACTGGTCGCGCAACTCGCGTATTTGCCCAAACGCATCCAGCACCTCAAGCTGCGCCACGCTGGACAAAAGAGATTGTTGGTCGTGCTGACCATGAATATCGATTACGGTACCAGCAAACTCTTCTAGCACGTGGACCGGTGTCAGTATTCCATTCAAATAGACCCTATTTCTTCCCGATCGCGCGATGATCCGTCGAATGACGAGATGAGAGTCCTCGGGGCCAAGAATTTCCTGGGCTTTCAATTTACCAAGGAT
Source organism: Nitrospira sp. (assembly GCA_012032965.1). GTDB lineage: Bacteria > Nitrospirota > Nitrospiria > Nitrospirales > Nitrospiraceae > Nitrospira_D. The sequence continues at coordinate 5,122 of JAAUPT010000011.1, read as the reverse complement.
AGGATGTGACAGCGGTATTTCAAACGACGCTTCGAGGTGTGCTTCGTCTTCGCCGAATCGGATTTGCTCACTTGAGGCTCGGCCACCAACCAGGAGAGCGACGGCATCGATCAGCAGGGACTTACCGGCCCCGGTCTCTCCGGTCAACACGGTAAACCCTGAGTCGAGAGTCAAACTCAGGCCCTCGATAACGGCAAAATTGGTGATTCGCAGCTCAGTGAGCATGGCTGCGACAAGTCGTGCTAGGCAGTCCCCGCATGTTGAGCCAGCAGTGAGTCGATCATTTCTTTGAATTGACGTTTGGGCCTCGCACCCACCAGCTTCTCAACCGGTTGGCCATTCTTAAAAAACAGAACAGTTGGGATACTCATCACCTGATAGCGACCCGCGACTTCGGGATTCTCGTCAGTGTTGAGCTTGCGAACTTTAAGCTTTCCGGCATACTCCGTCGCCAATTCATCAACGATCGGAGCAACCATTTGACACGGACCGCACCACACGGCCCAAAAATCGACCATGACGAGTTCAGAGGCTTTCATGACTTCAGCATCCCAGGTCGAGTCTTCAACTTTCAAGGCATCACCAGCCACGTGTTCCCCTCCTTCAATGTTGAGATCACACTCACTTTATATCTTCGTCATCGTACCCTACCGCTGATTTTAGTGTCAATTACGGATCACCGCCGACCTGAATTACCGACCGAGTCCTCTGCTTCCGAAGCTTGAGGAGGAAGACCATAGGGTCCTCCTGGTGCGGCCCAAGGAAGACCACGCTCGCCCCACAACAAGGGGCTCAGCAATGTTCGCATGAGGGCGGTGCCCGCGCTATCAGTCCAACCGATCCCAGTGAGACTGAGCATGGCGCTGTACTGCTCTCGATCGGGAAACTTCAAGTAGTAGAATCCGACAGACCAACACTTGCAAGGATTCTGGTAGAGCGCAACCGCATCCAATTCAGGACTTCGGCCGTTCTTCACGTCGTAATAGGCTTTGGCTCCGAAGGTCCAACCCCATGGAGTTCGGAGGGCGCCGCCCATCGTGACAAACTGAATCTCGTTCGTCGGAGCAAAGACCTCATTGAAGGAGATCGGATTCCAAATATCTCCTCGCCGCACTCGATTGCCTTCTCTCGTGTAACGTTGGCCGACTTCAAAGTACCAATTGGTTCCCTCCTGAAACCGAAGGTCCGTGTTGATCTGACTTACTCCGGGCTGATACGGATCGAAGAAGGCATCAATGGTTAAATATCGATTGATGGGCGGTCGCAACGCCCAGGCCTGCGCGGCTCGCCCAAATATGGGGGCATCCAACTGCGAAATTCCAAGTCGTGGCGGAAGATTGTTCCCGATCACGCCCGCATCCAGATATCAGAAAACTTTCTCCCTTGGATCGGCACTGTGGCCGGCTGGAGCGGCTGGGTCAATGACCCCAAAAATGGAAGTGCCCCAGGCGTAAAATCTCTAGCCCTCGTTTGCACCTCACCCACGTGATAGCTTTGAGCCACCGTCAGGTCAAGCCAATTAAACGCCGAGTGTTTGCCTTGCTCCAATACTCGGCTGCGTAGCATATAGGTCATGAGGTTTTTCTTCGGCAGATCATCAACCTGGTCGATTTGGGCCAACTTGGATTGGCTCGTGGAAGGCACATACTCGTACATGACCGAAGGCTCCATAGTGTGCAGAAAATTTCCACCATCCGCGAGCGCAAATCGTCGCGTCAATTTCGACATCGCTTCCACACCCACCCAAAAGGTCTCTCGATGCTGTCCCTCTTCCGACTGCGCGCCTCTTGTGTAGTAGACTTCTCGAAACTTTGCTTGTGGCCGGATCCCGATCATGTGTCCGAGCTGAATGAGGTTCGTTTCAATACCCGGGACTACATTAATCCGATTGAGAGTAAACCCCTGATCTCGGTAAAAATTGACGTGGTTTCCCTCTACCCCAAATAAGACAGGTGACTTAAACAACGGCGTATACGGAAGCTCATAGCCGGCCTCCGGCAGACGTTGGAATGTATCCTTACCCCCTGCTTGTAACGGTTGCAGATAGAGGCCCAAGAGATACAGATTGCCATAGGGTAATCGCTGAGTTGCGATCAGGTTTGATTCGGCACTTGGTAGCGCTCGCAGAACACCAGAATTGCTCAACTGTTGGAAAAAGTTGGGGTCTGTGACCAAATTCGCATTGGCCCTGAGCAAGAGAGTATCCGTGATGAATTGCGTGTGACTCCCCATGAGTGTGGCTCGAGCCTTTTCTACATCTGCCCCGGTCTCGGTCAGCCCGGAAACATTGGGGAGCTGTGTCTGTTGCAATAAACTCAGATCCCACTTTCCACGAGATCGTCGGTCCAAGACATACCGATATTGGAAATCAGACCCATACCCCAACTTACTGTAGTACTTCGGCGAGACCGTCAGGTCTTGGCTCGGAGTGATCGCCCAAAAAAAACTTCCTTGCATGTGAAACCCAAAACGATTGTCATAGGTGACCGTCGGAATCAGAAATCCAGTCTGTCGTTTGGTGAGTGGGTAAGAAAACGTGGGCAACGGAACTGTCGGCACATCGAACAGACAGAACCAACCTCCTTTAAATGCTAAAGTGTCTCCGATTCCCCATATCAAGGTCTTTTAAAAACGGAATCGCCACGCCGGCACTTCCCCCCCTTGCGCATCGCAGTTCGTAAAACTACCTTCCTTCACGCGATAATGGTATTCGGAAAATCTTTGCATCAGCCGCCCGGAGACCAACGTGTTCGTGGACGGAAGGTAGAGTTCCCCGTGCGTCGCGATACCGGCTTCAATATTCACGTTGATTTGCATCCGTTCCGCAGTCACATCGGCCTGTGGGTCCGTGAGATGTACGTGACCGACAGCCGTCAAAATCCCAGGAAGCACCTGGATGGTGACATGGTCGGCAGTCAACCTTAGCGTTCCTTGCTGGATTACGACGGATCCAGTGGCATCATAGACTTCTTGATCCTGGCGAAAGTCGATACGCTCTGCCGTGACATCGAGAGGATTGGACCCGGAAGAAGAAGCGTTCACTCCAGGACGAATATCTTCGGCTGACGCAGGGAACGGTGAGAGCGCGAGGAGAACAACGAGAAGAGAACACCGGAAGATCCACGCGAGAGGATCCGCCATGTTAACCACGAATCGGTGACAGGCCACAGCCGCGTACGGCCGCTTTGACCTCCCCTACGAGCATGAGCGATCCAGCAATACAGATAAGATCATGTGGCGTGCATCTACCTTTGGCCAGCGTCAACGCATCCATAGGAAAAACGGCTTCCAACACCGGACCTGACCATGTATCCAGTGCGAGACGAAGTTCATCGACCGTCGCAGACCGTGCAAGCGAAGTCTGAGTCAAGACGATTTCCGAGACGAGCGGTAGCAGCGGTGCCATGAACTCCCGGTGATCTTTATCCCGCATCATGCCCCACACGAGAATAATTCGAGAGGTAGGGTGAGTGGAGACATATTCCTGAAGATACTGTGAAAGTACCTTTGCAGCAGGGGGATTGTGCGCACCATCAAGGAGGACTTTTGGATCTTCTTCAATTGATTCTAGGCGACCTTCCCATAACACAGTCCGCAAACCAGCGCGCGCAGCCGGCTGCCCCGTCTGAATTCCTGCACGATCGGCAGCCTCAAGAAGCGCCAGTGCACAGGCAGCATTGTCCCACTGATGGCGTCCTGCGAGACTGCACAGCAGATCATCAACCACTTGGCTCGTACCTCGATACAGAAATCGTTCTGAGCCCTTCGCTTCGATATGGAAATCTTGGCCGAGCTGCCAAAGTGGTGCCGACAACTCGATCGCAATTTGCCGAAGAACTCCACCCGCTTTGGATCCCATTCGTCCAATCACGATCGGCACATGGGGTTTGATGATCCCCCCTTTTTCAAAGGCAATCGCCTCCTCCGTCTTCCCCAAATGCTCCTGGTGATCCAACCCGATCGTCGTAATCGCACAGGCGAGTGGTTGAGGCACAACGTTGGTTGCGTCAAACCGTCCGCCCAATCCGACCTCTATCACGGCAACATCGACGTTCGATTCCACAAAATGGAGGAATGCAATGGCTGTCGTCATTTCAAAAAATGTCGGCGTGAGATCAGGTCCGAGGATTGCTCGAACGTGCGTGACCAGCTTCGCGACTTGCTCCTCCGTGATCATGCAACCATTCACCCGAATGCGCTCTCGAAACTCGACGAGATGAGGTGAGGTATACAGTCCGACACGTTTGCCCGAGTGCTGGAGCATAGCTGCAGCCATAGCCGCAGTCGATCCTTTGCCATTGGTGCCACCAATGTGCAGCACGCGGAGTGCGAGTTGGGGATTGCCGACCTGTTCCAACAGCAGGCGGATCGTCTCCAAACCCAGCTTGATGCCGTGCTTTTGAAGTCCGTAGAGATACTCAATGGCGAGGGAATAGCTCATGAACAAGTCGGTAGGACGCAGAGGGCTAAAAGTGATTCACGAGGGTACCGACCGTCTCCTTGAGACGCTTACGCTCAACGATCATGTCGATCATGCCATGTTCGAGAAGAAATTCGGCTCGTTGGAACTGGTCCGGCAATTGTTGCTTGATCGTTTGTTCAATCACGCGAGGCCCGGCAAATCCTATCAGTGCCTTCGGTTCGGCGATAATGACATCACCCAACATGGCCACACTAGCTGTCACGCCGCCGAATGTCGGATCGGAGAGGATAGAAATAAACGGCAGTTTGGCTTCACCAAGTTTTGCAACCGCTGAAGAAGTCTTGGCCATCTGCATGAGAGAAAGGATGCCTTCCTGCATCCGGGCACCCCCGGAAGCGGTGACCAAAATGACCGGTAATTTCAGCTCTAACGCCCGATCAATCGCACGACAGAGTTTTTCACCGACCACCGACCCCATACTCCCGCCCATAAAGCTGAAGTCAAAAACACAGAGCACCACACGTCGTCCATTGACCATGCCTTCGCCGATCACGAGCGCATCTTTACGGCCTGTTTTTTCTTGATGGGCTTTCAGGCGCTCTCGATAGGATTTGGTGTCGTGAAAGTCAAGGGATCCTGCGCTTCTAACTCAGCATCCCACTCTTTGAATGTCCCGAGATCGATGAGTAATCCTATCCG
>JAAUPT010000226.1 GCA_012032965.1 Nitrospira sp. | reverse complement strand
TGACCTTGACGGCCAGCGATACCACTCGCACCGCGCCGGTCGCGGTTGCGTTGTTCCCAGGGCTGTATGAAATTCCTTGGGGTGATTTGGCGGCGGCGTCTCTGGTGGTGACCCTGCCGGTCGCGGCGCTCGCGCTGGTGTTTCAACGCCACATCATTGCCGGGCTGACGGCCGGCAGCGTGAAAGGATAAGGCGATGGCGGAAATCCGGATTGAGCTGATTGAGAAACGTTTCGGGCAAAAGACCATCCTCCCTCCGCTGACGTTGACGGTGCATGACGGTGAGTTCTTCGTGCTTGTGGGCCCTTCCGGATGCGGGAAATCTACGCTGCTGAGTCTCCTCGCCGGTCTCGATCAGCCGACTGCCGGACGTATCTTGTTCGACGGCACGGACGTGACCGACTTGGAGCCGCGCGAGCGCGACGTGGCGTTGGTGTTTCAAAGCTATGCCCTGTATCCACACATGACCGTACGCGAGAACATGGCTTTCCCACTCAGCGTTGTACCCCGTGCCAAGCGCCTTGAGCGGCAACGCATCGAGGAGGAAGTACAACGGGTGGCAGGGTTCCTCGGTCTGTCTGCCTTGCTCGATCGGCGGCCGCGGGAACTCTCCGGCGGCCAACGGCAACGGGTCGCCTTGGGACGGGCCCTGATCAGGAAGCCGAGGCTGTTTCTGCTGGACGAACCGTTGTCGAATCTCGATGCGCAATTGCGCGCCTCCATGCGCGCGGAGTTGCTCAGACTTCATAAGGAACTGAAGGTCACGACGATCTATGTGACCCACGATCAGACGGAAGCCATGACCCTGGGCGACCGGCTTGCAGCGCTCAACCAAGGACGAATTCAGCAGATCGGCCGGCCTCACGACATCTACGCCGCTCCCGCCAATCTCTTCGTGGCAGGCTTCATGGGGTATCCGCCGATGAATTTGCTCTCGGCGAGGCTCAGAAACGACAGCATCCAAGCCGGACCGTTGCATCTTACAAGGCCTCTGGATGCACCAACGGTCAATCAGGAACAGACTGTAACCGTCGGGCTCAGACCGGAAGATATCGTGGTAGGGCCGGCAAATGGTTCAGGGGATAAAGGTAGAGGATTCGGCATCGTTCGCCTCACCGAACCTTCGGGTCCGACCTTGTGGGTGACGGTTGAGCTCAACGACCGCAACAACGAGGCCTTCACCATCATCGGGACTGCACAAGCTGGGTTTGTCCCGAAAATCGGGGATCCTGTTGCGGCAGTGGTGCGCCACGCGAACATCCATCTGTTCGATACCGAGACGGGGATGCGACTGGACGCTGCCTAGCGTTTGGAGGACCGTGGCAGACCATGGTCCTCAGGTAGGATCATGGCGTGGAGACACAAGGCGGGACGCGCGAAGTGATTGAGTTGTCGAACCAGTTCTATCCGATCACGGTAACGGTAACGGATATGAGCCAAGTGCCCATCCTTCGGATCACGATTTCGAAGTAACGTCCATTGTGTTTCCAGGAGCCTCATGTTGTGGGGAGGAGAGAGGGATGACGGGCAATCTTCTGACCTGGGTTGGGATCGTGCTGTGTCTCAGTCAATCGGCCTTGATGTCCGGCTTGAATCTGGCGGTCTTCAGCCTCGGTCGGTTGCGGTTAGAGATGGAAGCGGCAAGCGGGAGCCACGATGCCCAAAAAGTACTACGGCTGCGCGATCAATCCCAATGATATCCTCGCCACGATTCTTTGGGCCAACGTCGGGATCAACGTGCTCCTCACGCTCCTGTCGAATTCCGTGCTGGCCGGCCTGACCGCATTTCTTTTTTCAACCTTCTTCATCACGATTTTCGGAGAAATCCTGCCGCAGGCGTACTTTTCCCGTCGGGCGGTCAGGATGGCTGCGGTCTTCTCGCAATGGTTGCAGGTCTACCGTACAATCTTGTTCCCCGTAGTCAAGCCCTCAGCCATGCTGTTGGATGCCTGGCTGGGCAAGGAAACGATCGCCTACCTCCGGGAGGCGGAGATCAAAGAGCTGCTTCGTCGTCATATGGAGGACGAGAAGTCAGAAGTGGGCCGTATCGAGGCTATCGGGGCGCTCAACTTTCTGACCATCGACGATATTCCGGTCGACCAAGAAGGAGTGTCGGTGGATCCGATTAGTATCATCCAGCTTCCTGTTCGGGATGGAACTCCGATGTTTCCCGCGTTTCAGACGTCGCCGGACGATCCATTTCTTCAACAGGTCAATGCATCGGACAAGGCGTGGGTGGTCATCACGGATGAGATGAATCAGCCGCACTGCATCATGGATGCCGATGGGTTTCTACGTCACACCGTGTTCATGGGACAGCAGACCGACCCCCACGCCTATTGCCATCGGCCCGTGATCGTACGAAATCGAGACGAACCGCTCGGAAAAGTTCTGGCGCAGCTCAGCTTTGACCCGGAGTCGCCCGCCGATCACCTCATTACCCATGACACGGTTCTGCTGTGGACAGAACAGCCTCGGCTGATCACCGGTGCGGATTTGCTCGGGCGGTTATTACGGGGAATTGCCAGACGGTCTCGCAAAGTTTGAGATACAGGCTTTTGGTGTTGTTGCGTGCCTCTTCCTGTGACCACGGTGGGGATTGCGGTCTGTCTCAGTCAGCTTTGATGTCCGGCTCGAATCTGGCGGTATTCGGCATCGGATGGGTGCGGCTGGAAGCGGGAGGGGAATCTCGATACCTGAAGAGTACGGCGCTTGCGCGATCATCACTCGTGTTCAAAATTTCCGGACCCTTCCAGAACATCAAGACAAACATTGATCGAATCAGGCTGCAGACGGTCTAGGAAGAACTCGTTCGCACCAGTCCTCTACTAGACCGTCAACCAGCCATGGCCTCAACTCCCAATTCGAATAATTCCAGAAGAGATTGTCCTTCCGCCTGGCAAGGTTGTGTCCATTCGCAGGTTGTATTTGATGACACCAGGTGTCGAGAAGCACGCACTGGCCGTACTATTCGGCTTGACTTCAGCGAAATCCTGGGTCATCCCCAGCATATTGGAGAACCCTCGGCTACAGGTAAACTGACCGGTATCCATCATCACCAAATCAACCCGAACATTCCCAGTACGTGCATTCACCCATCTCACCTCATCTCCTGGATTGACAACCAAGTCCGCAGGATCAGGCCCTTCCGTCACACGGATATCGTGAACGGCACCGGTCCGAGTAGTGGTCCCTCCACCACAGGCCGCGATAGAACCCATAATCGCAACAAGGCTTACGAGCCGCCAAACTGAACCGCCGGCCAATATTCTACCCATAAAACCTCCTTAATAGATGGTGTCCTCTAAAGAAAAACGCCAACATAAATAGATATCATTGAGCCGATTCTCACACGAGAAAATAGTTGATAATTGCACGGTAGCTAGAACCTCATCGGGGTCCTCATCGAGTAAGTTCTGTGACCAATTGATAAATCTATTGTGTACACAAGTATCTACTGATAGTATCCCAATCTGGGAGATTATACGTAGTTATCAGAGCACAACACATAACAGAGGGGGAGAGTTATGGGTACGTTCAAAGCTACGGTGGTTGTGGCCTGTCTGGCTGTGCTGACCGGTTGTTCTTCGTTCCTCAAACAGCCTGACGTGTGCATTGACCGGTGGTATGGCTATTCTCCACAACCTCCATGTCCGTCCTCAAAGAAGATTGTGGCTCCCGATCCGTTGCAAGACATGGCCGGCCGTCTTGCGGCTGTGGAACAACAGCGTGACGGACTAGCCGACGACCTGGAAACGGCTCAGAAAAGAATGGAGCCTGAGCAGTCGCGTGAGCGAATTGGAGCGGCAGCTGTCGAATGCCAAGGCCGATCGAGACCAGATGGCCTCAAAACTGGCCGCGTCGCAGCGGAATGCGGGTGACACCGAGACACTGTCCTCTGAATTAAGTGCCGAGAAGGAGCGCAGCGCCGACCTTGAAGCCCAACTCGCGGCTGCGCAGGCCAGTGGAGCAGACAGGGAGAAACTAGCTGCGGACCTCGAAGCAGCCAATCAGCGTCTGGCTGAGCTGGAAGGCCAGCTTGGCGAGCGTGACAAAGACCTTGCCGGTCTTCGCGGCTGACCTGTCCGCCGAAATGGCGAAACTGAGAGAGGCAGAACGAGGCTTGATCCGCGCGCTGCGGCCGCAAATCAACAAGGGTGATATCGCAGTCCATTTGAACAACGAGCGCCTACTGATCAACTTGGCGTCCGCTTATCTCTTTGCATCGGGTGAAGATCAACTCAAGCCGGCAGGGGCCGACGCGCTCAAGCAGGTGGGAGAGATCTTAAAAGAGTACCCTGAGTATAAGGTTGCGGTGGACGGCCACACTGACAACCTGCCCATCCGCGGTTCGTTGAAGAAGAAGTTCCCGACGAAATATGGAGTTGTCGGAAGCCCGCGCTGCA
>JAAUPT010000225.1 GCA_012032965.1 Nitrospira sp. | reverse complement strand
CGCACCAGTTGCGGGCGCATGCGTTGGACTTCCCCGGCCATCAAGACTTTGTCGGAGCGGGAGATCCCATACCGTTGGAAGGAACCCCGGAAGGGTTGGCGTTCACGACCCGGCAAGCTGTCCTGGTCAGGAGTCTTAGCCTCACGGAGTTTCCTACGGAGATCATGAAGCGGGCAGATGCGGAAGGTCTAAAATCGGGATGTGCCGTTCCACTTATCTTGCACGGGACAGCATTAGGCACGTTGAGCGTCGTCAGCCGGAAGGAGGATGCGTTCACCGATGACGATAAAACTTTGCTCAGCCGGATCGGCGCGCAGGTCGCACTTGCCGCTGCGAATTCGATGGCGTATCAGGAAATTTCATCGTTGAAGGACAAGCTGGCAAAGGAAAAGTTGTACCTGCAGGAGGAAATCCAGACCGCGTACAACTTTGAGGAAATCATCGGAGACAGTCGAGCTCTCAAACTGGTGCTCAAAGAGGTCCGGACCGTGGCGGCGACCGATTCGACGGTCCTGGTCTTGGGCGAAACAGGGAGCGGGAAAGAACTGGTTGCCCGGGCACTCCACAACCACAGCAATAGGCGGGAACGCACATTCGTCAAGCTCAATTGCGCTGCGATTCCGACGGGGCTGTTGGAAAGCGAACTCTTCGGACATGAAAAAGGCGCGTTCACCGGTGCCATCACCACCAAAATCGGCCGGTTTGAACTCGCTGACCGTGGAACCCTGTTCCTCGATGAGGTGGGCGAGATTCCCCTGGAGCTGCAAGTGAAGCTACTCCGCGTGCTTCAAGAACAAGAATTTGAGCGTTTGGGGAGTACGAGGACTATACGCGTCAATGTTCGCATCCTTGCCGCAACCAATCGTGATCTGGAGCACATGGTGGAAGAGCAGAAGTTTCGGAGCGATCTCTATTACCGGCTCAAGGTCTTTCCGATCACGGTCCCTTCCCTGCGCGACCGTCCGGACGATATCCCATTGCTGGTCAGACACTTTGCGCAGAAATTCGCCCAACGGATGAAGAAACGCATCGAGACGATCCCGTCGGAGGCCATGAACGCACTACAAGCCTATCACTGGCCCGGCAATGTGAGGGAGTTGGAGAATTTCATCGAACGATCGGTGATTCTCACCCAAGGATCGGATCTGATAGTATCGCTCGACGAATTAAAGCGCGCGCCGGGTCACACGATGAATTCCAAACCAACGACACTTGAACAAGCCGAGCGCGACCACATCATGCGTGCGCTTCAGGCGGCCAAATGGATTATCGGTGGTCCCATCGGGGCTGCTGCCAAGCTTGGTATGAAACGGACGACCCTCCAGTCCAAGATGCAGAAGCTCGGTATCACCCGCCCTCTGGAGTGACGACCGACGGTACTTGGCGATCTCGCGTCTCTCTGATCAGCATCCACTTCATCAGAAGCCTCGTCGCAGGCCGAATGCTTTCCAAGTGGTCATTGCAATTCACCAAGTTGTTGTCCGTCTAGCTGAAATCCGGAAGAAGGACGTCGCTTACGCCCACTGGAAGTGAGCTAGAAATTTGAAAGAGTGTCAGGGCGAGTTTACATTCACCGGCGGCACCGGAGGACTCAACGGAATGTCAAGAACAACCCCTTTTTAGACCAGTGTCTCTTTGAGCAGCAGGGATGGAAAAACGCTCAAGCGATTGGGTATGCGGGCTGGCCGAATCTGACCTATACGTTGCCTTAAAACTACGATCATCCAGGGACGCGCCGATCTTTCGGCAGCGTGCCGTGGGATCGGCAGACCCTCTTATTTTTTCGGTCAAATAGTCTCTTTCAGAAAAGCCTCTTTCCTTTAAATTCAACGCCATTGACGGTGTCGTGTTCATCAAGCTTTGCTGGAACATAAGTTGCCACATTAGATGAATGAACTCTTCAAAAATGGAGGTCAACCATGGCGACCATGGTGGAGATACCAGAGAAAGAACTGAACGCGAACGATCGAATAGGGCAGGAGCCCGTCACTGGTTCCATTCATTGTTCCAGATGCAACGGACTTATGGTTATCGAGCAGGGCTTCGATGCCACGTTCGGCAGCTGGCATACCAATGTTGCGCTGCGACGGTGTGTGCAATGCGGCGAAGTCATTGATCCGGTTATTCTGCAGAATCGTCGATTACAGGTTGGGGGTGACTTGGGTCGAACACAAACGTAAGGAAACCCGAGTGGGCATTGATTTATGAGAGCGAAGTAAAGCCTCGCATTTCTTAAAACTTAGAAGGGGGTGGTGAATGACATCAGCGAATCGTTATCTGACATCCTGGGAAAATTTTTGGAGTACCACGACTGGAGCACCTGGCGAAATATTTTGGGACGCCGATCCTGCTCATGCAGCCCAACAAGATCTAGCGCTTTTTCAAAGCTATGCTGACCCGCAGCTTCCATTGATTGATCTCGGCTGTGGCAACGGAACACAAACGCGTTTTCTGGCGGGTCACTTTGCGAGGGTCATCGGCACCGAGATTGCGCCCGCCGCCGTTGAGATTGCCCGCAAGAACAATGCAGCTCCCAATGCTTCATATCGGGTGCTTGATGTCTTGAACCCGCAGGATGCGGGCGCCCTTCACGAAGAAATAGGTGATGCGAATGTGTACATGCGGGCGGTCCTGCATCAATTGTCGCCTGCCGATCACGCGACGGCGGTTCAGTCTATCCAGCGGTTGCTGGGGAAGAAGGGAATTCTCTATCTGGTCGAGCTCTCGTCCGCGGCAGAGCCTTTCTTTGATCAGCTAATCAAACAGAATGGAATGCCCCCTGGTCTTGCGCGGGTCTTTCAGCATCAGATTACACCAGGTTTGTTACATGAACATAACATGGAATCATTGTTCCCATCGGATCGATTTACCCTTCTTGGTACCGGCTCGAGTCATATTCGGACCGTCCACACGCTCCCGACCGGTGAAGTCGTGAAGGTGCCGGCCTTCTACGCCATTTTTCGACCATGTTGAAGATTACGGAACAACGGAGTTCAGAGTCAGACTCTCTATCACTGATTCTTGAGGGGCGACTATTCGGTCCATGGGTAGAGGAGTTGAGTGCCTGTTACCAGCGACAGTCCGTCCGTCCTGGACGTTGCGTGATGATCGACTTGACAGGTGTGACGTTTATCGATGCCCAGGGCAAGGCTTTATTGGCTCACCTATGGCGTGAAGGTGCGGAGCTGCAAGCATCGGGATGTTTGACCAGGTGTGTTGTCGAGGAGATCACCGGAGCTGGTCGCGTAGATCAATCGTGTAAACATCATGAGGATGGTGCTGTGAAAACGGCGCAAGATGAAATATGAAGCGAAGCTGCCAAGCGTCCATACATCCATACAGGGTCGAGAAGTCTTGGGTGCCTTGGACTTGCCGATATCTCATGTGGCTAGGTAGAATAGATCGTTTGTCTGTAAGGAAACCTGATAAGAATTACAAAGTAAGGATAGATGCCATGCTGATGGATCGTCGGTTGGCGCAACATGTTTCGGCAGGAGTTCTCGTCGCCTCCATGGTCCTATTGACCGGGTGTAAGCAAGAGGCCGGTTCGATGCCTGCGCAGGAAGTGCCGCAGGTTGAGATCGTGACCGTACAGACGCAGACGATTCCCGATGAACCAGAGTTTCTCGGTCAAGCCGAGGCATCCCGTCCGGTGGAGATTCGTTCACAAGTGACCGGCCTGTTGAAGGCCGTCTTGTATCAAGAAGGCCGCGATGTCAAAAAAGGTGACAGGCTCTATCAGATCGATCCTGTTCCGTTCAAGGCGGCGGTAGCAAGTGCAAAGGCAAAGATTGCTCAGGCTGAGGCTCGAGTTGTCCAAGCCAAGCAGGATCTGGCGAGAGTGAAACCGTTGCTTGCCGAACAGGCAGTGAGCCAGAAAGACGTCGACGATGCCGTTGCCGAAGAACTGTCGGCCAACGCCGCAATGCAAGGCGCCCAGGCCGACCTGATTAAGGCACAATTTGATATGGATAACACTCTTATCACGGCCCCTATCAGCGGCATTGTCGAACGCAGCCGCTACTATGAGGGACGGCTGGTCTCAGCTCAGACCGATCTACTGACCACGATTCATCGTGTCGACCCGATGTATGTGGTTGTGAGCGTACCCGAAACCTTCATTCTGAAGCGGCGTCGCGATATTGAGGCCAAACGAATCACGCATCCTGGTGTCTATCAATTGCGCGCCGACTTGACTCTGATGGACGGAACGCCATTTCCGCAGGAAGGCAAGTTGGACCTGCTCGAACCAGGGTTGCGTAGCGAAACAGGGCGCGCGTGACACGAATCACTGTTCCGAACCCAAACCGATCTTTACTGCCCGGACAATTTGTGAAGGTTCGATTCACCGGCGACACAAAAACGGATGCTGTCCTCATTCCTCAACGGGCCGTGTTGCAAGGTCCCCAAGGCCAGTTTGTCTTCGTGATCAACCAGGAGGAGAAGGTTGAGGTTC
>JAAUPT010000224.1 GCA_012032965.1 Nitrospira sp. | reverse complement strand
GCCAGATACTTCTTCTGTTCCTTTGTCAGCGTATCAATGGCCACGCCCATCCCAGCCAGCTTCAGCCGAGCGATTTCCTTATCGATTACCGCTGGCACTGGATAGACCTTCTTCTCCAACATCTTATAGTTCTTCACGAGGTATTCCGCGCCCAGTGCTTGGTTGGCAAAACTCATATCCATGACGCTGGAGGGATGTCCTTCTGCGGTGGCGAGGTTGACCAATCGTCCTTCGCCGAGCAAGCTGACCCGGTGACCGTTTTTCTTGAGCGTAAACTGTTCGACGCCGGGACGAACCACTCGGCGTTTGCTGGCCATCTTTTCCAGGGTAGGGATATCGAGTTCTACGTTGAAATGGCCACTGTTGCAGACGATGGCACCGTCTTTCATGACGGCGAAGTGTTCGCCACGAATCACGTGGATGTTACCGGTGACGGTCACGAAGAAATCGCCGACCAGGGCGGCCTGTTCCATGGGCATGACGCGGAACCCGTCCATGAGGGCTTCGAGACCTTTCAACGGATCCACTTCCGTCACGATGACGTCCGCCCCCATGCCTTTGGCACGCATCGCGATACCGCGTCCGCACCAGCCATAGCCCACGACGACGAGGACGGACCCGCAGACTAAACGGTTTGTCGCACGCACAATGCCGTCCATGGTGGATTGTCCGGTACCGTACCGGTTATCGAACATATGTTTCGTATCCGCGTCGTTGACGGAGATGACCGGGAACTTGAGGACTTTCTTCTCCGCCATGCTGCGCAACCGGATGACGCCGGTGGTGGTTTCCTCTGTCCCGCCGATCACGTTCTTCAGCAGCTCTTTGCGCTTAGAATGGAGATGCGATACCACGTCTGCGCCGTCATCCATGGTGACGTGCGGCCGATGGGCGATTGCCGATTCGATATGCCGATAGTAGGTGGGGTTGTCTTCACCTTTGATGGCAAAGGTCGGAACACCTTCGTGTTGAACCAAGGCAGCGGCCACATCGTCCTGGGTACTGAGCGGATTCGACGCGCAGAGGCGCACATCTGCTCCACCGGCTTTGAGGGTAATCGCGAGATTGGCGGTTTCCGTCGTCACGTGTAGGCAGGCTGTGACTCGCACACCTTTCAATGGCTGCTCGCGCTTGAACCGCTTACGAATCAGCCGCAACACGGGCATCGTGGCTTCAGCCCATTCGATCTTTAGTTTACCTTGGTCTGCGAGTTTAATATCTCTGACATCGTAATCCACGAAAATCCTCCTTCTTGGTGAATGCGAATCGCCATCATGAAAAGGGGGGCGGGTAGAGCACCCGTCCCCCTTGCCGATGTGCTTGGGAGTGTTCCGGTTAGAGCCCAGCGTCTTTACGCAATGCCTTCGCCTTGTCGATTTTTTCCCACGTAAACTCTGGTTCGTTGCGTCCAAAATGCCCGTATGCGGCAGTCTTTCGAAAAATCGGTCGTCGAAGTTTGAGATGATCGATAATACCTCGTGGGGTCAGGGGGAAATGTTTGCGCACGAGTTTGTCGAGAATATCGACGGAAATCTTTTCGGTGTTCTTCGTATCGACCAGGACGGATACCGGATCGGCCACTCCGATGGCATAGGCCAGCTGCACTTCACATTTATCGGCCAATTTGGCGGCGACAAGATTCTTGGCGATATACCGAGCCATGTAGGATGCAGAGCGGTCCACCTTCGTGGGGTCCTTGCCGGAGAACGCTCCACCACCATGACTCCCATGTCCACCGTAGGTGTCGACGATAATCTTTCGGCCGGTGAGACCGGTATCACCCATCGGGCCACCCACCACGAAGCGACCGGTTGGGTTGATGTGATGTTTCACGCTGGTTGGGTCATAGAGCCCCTTTGGCATCACGGGTTTGATCACCTTTTCCATGAGTTCGCGTTCAATCTGCTTAGTGGTCACATCAGGACTGTGCTGTGTGGAGACGACGATCGTATCGATCCGCACGGGCTTGCCGTTCTTGTATTCGACCGTCACTTGAGACTTGCCGTCCGGCCGTACCCACTTGAGAATATTTTTCTTGCGCACCTCAGCTAGGCGCATGGTCAGTCGATGGGCCAAGACGATCGGCATCGGCATGAGCTCATGTGTTTCGTTCGTGGCATATCCGAACATCAAGCCCTGATCACCGGCCCCTCCGGAATCCACGCCCATCGCGATATCACCGGATTGTTGGTGGATGGCGGTCAGAACGGAGCAGGTATGAAAATCGAATCCCCACGAGGCATCGCAATACCCGACATCTTTAATGACTTCACGAATAATATCAGGAATCTCGACATAGGCCTTTGTGGATATTTCACCAGCGACCAGAGCAATTCCTGTGGTCAAGATGGTTTCGCAGGCAACGCGGGAATGTTTGTCCTGAGCGATGATGGCGTCCAAGATGCCATCAGAAATTTGGTCCGCGATCTTATCCGGATGACCTTCAGTGACCGATTCCGAGGTGAACAGGTAATTGTTTCGCATATGCCCTCGTGGGTTCAGGTTGTGGAATGCCAGCGCTATTTCGTCTGCAAAATTGTGAATGCTGAGAGAGGTGTGGAGTGACAGGCCACACGCTAAAGCTTTGCAATTCTAGAGAGATCAGTCGGCTTTGTCCATCACTTCGGTGGTAGGGGCATAAAAATGGGTCACTCGCGGTTGGCTTGACTCAGGTTTTTCCGGGCTTGTAACATAGCTAAGTTTATGGGAAATCATCTCGTGCCAAGCATGAAGTCATACCTAGTGTTCACAATTACGATAAGGCCGTAAAACCGCCTATCTGATCAAATTCTATTCAAAGTTATATGCGATATCATCTGGCCGCACCGTGCTTAACGCTTGTGGTCGTCAGTGGGATCGTCTTGGGAGCGTTTTCTGCGACTGAGTCAGCCCAATCTGGGAAGCGACCAGGTATTGAGCGGGGAGTAGTTCAAGTCGGTGACGAAGCGCCGAACTTTACTCTACGCGACCTCACCGGAAAGGTGATGAGCTTGTCGCAGTTACAGAGGTAAAGTTTGTTCTCTTGAATTTCTGGGCGACCTGGTGCGGACCCTGTCGTGTCGAGATGCCGGCCATGGAACAGCTGTATCAATCGTTCCCCCGACGAGAATTCGAGATTCTCGCCGTGTCAACCGACTCGCAGGGTGTGGCGGTGACTCGGCCATTCCAAAAGCAAATGGGCTTTACGTTTCCCATTCTGCATGACTCGGAGTATCGCACTGGGTTGGTGTATGGGGCTCGCACATTGCCGATTACTTTTATGCTTGATCGCCAGGGGATTGTGCGCCAAAGATCTTCGGCGCTCGCGATTGGACTTCGTCTGAGGCCCGTGAATTAATTCATGCGCTGATGAAATCGTAACGATGACACAATCGATCCCGCAGATTTCCCTGATCGCTGCCTTCACAGCAGGACTTCTCTCATTTGTGTCTCCTTGCGTCCTGCCGTTGGTGCCGAGCTATATCTCGTATATTACGGGACTCTCGGTCGAGCAGCTCACCGATGCCTCTGAGCGGATGAAATTCAAGAAGGCGATCGTCATGAACTCCCTGCTGTTCATTGCTGGGTTTTCATCAGTCTTTATCGCCTTCGGGGCGTCGGCGAGCTTTTTGGGACAAATCTTGATCACCCATCAGGACCTCATTCGCCGTGTCGGCGGAGTCTTGATCGTCGTGTTCGGGCTCTATCTGCTCGGGATTTTGAATCTCAAGTTCCTCAAGATGGAACATCGATTTCAATTCCGCAACAGGCCGGCCGGGTACTTGGGATCGTTCTTGATCGGAGTGGCCTTTGCCGCAGGGTGGACACCCTGTGTCGGACCAGTGCTGGGATCCATTCTTCTCTACGCGAGTACGACCGACTCCCTACTCAACGGCGTTGTGCTATTAACATTTTACTCGCTAGGGTTGGGGTTACCGTTGTTCCTTACAGCATTAGGTGTGGATCGATTCCTGGCCTATTTCAAAGAAGTGCGAGCCTATTTGTGGGGAGTTTCAACGGTAAGCGGAGTTATGCTGGTCCTGGTCGGCGTGATGATCTATGCGAACTCACTCACGATGGTGACCAGTTTCTTGGAGCGGTATGGAATCGGGTGGTACCTGGGTCAGTAGTGAGTGTTGGTTTCGTAAGCCACTTTCAGCCTTGCTCAGTTGCTTCCTGGGTGGAAAGCACAACCTACACCCATAACCTTTCCCCTTCCATCGCCGCGTTGACAGAGGCATTTCCTTGATTCTGAAGCAGTGACGACTGAATTAGCACCAGGCGCCAAGGCGGCAGACCCTGAAAGCGCTTCCAAGCGCACCCGCGGTGGGAGAACTAAGCCGGTCGAACGAGGAGGGAACGCCAAGCGTCTCTATTGCCGAAGATGGTGATGAAGAAACGGATGGTCCGTTAGAGGTGCGTGGTGGGCTGCTCGGTATGATCGTCGAGCCGGCATCTGAAACAGAGACTGAATCTG
>JAAUPT010000223.1 GCA_012032965.1 Nitrospira sp. | reverse complement strand
TCACCAAGACCTACGGCGAAGGCGCCACCGCGGTACACGCCCTGCGCGGCGTGGACCTGGACATCGTGCGCGGCGAGTTCGTGGTGCTGCTCGGCGCCTCGGGCAGCGGCAAGTCCACCCTGCTCAACATCCTGGGCGGGTTGGACACGGCCACCAGCGGCTCTGCGCGCTGGACCCACGCGGGCCAGGTGCACGAACTCATCGGCGCCGACGACGCCGAGCTCACGCGCTACCGCCGCGAGCATGTGGGCTTTGTGTTTCAGTTCTACAACCTCATCCCCAGTCTGACCGCGCGCGAAAACGTGGCACTGGTGACCGACCTGGCCGACGACCCGATGAAGCCCGAGGACGCGCTCGCCCTGGTGGGTCTGGCGCCGCGGCTGGACCACTTTGTGTCGCAGCTCTCGGGCGGCGAGCAGCAGCGGGTGGCGGTGGCGCGGGCGATCATCAACGACCCCTCCATCCTCCTCGCCGACGAGCCCACCGGCAACCTCGACGGCGCGATGGCGATCGAGTGATGGAGATCCTCCAGTCCATCAGCCTGCGGGGCACCACGGTGATGGTCGCCACCCACGACGCCGCGCTCATGCAGCGATTCCCTTTCGTGCCGATCGCTGAGCGTTCCGGAGTCCTTACGATCGCCATCGCAGATCCGCACAACCTGTTAGGCCTCGATGAATTGGAGCTCCTGATTGGAAAGCCTCTGGATCGGGTCGTGAGCACCAGAAGTGCACTTCTGGCGGCACTGGAGCGGAGCGAAGGATCGAGTCAGGCTCTGCGTGAGCTCGAATCAGAATATCGATCAATCTTGGTGAAAGAAGATGATCGAGGAGAAGAAATTCTTTCCCTCGACCAGGCTGGGGCAGATCAAAGCCCCGCTGTGAAGTTGCTGGACTCAATTTTACTGAGTGCGATGCAGCGTCGCGCCAGCGACATTCACATTGAAGCTGCAGATCGCTCGACCAAAGTGAAACTTCGAGTCGACGGTATCCTGATCCCGGCCATGGAACCTCTAGATATCCGATTGCATGCCCCCTTGGTCTCACGCCTGAAGGTCATGTCAGAACTTGATATTGCAGAGCGGCGAGTGCCTCAAGACGGAAGCTTTCGCATGAGGCTGGACCGGAAGACCGTGGATTTTCGTGTCTCCATCCTGCCAAGCGTGTTTGGTGAGTCGGTCGTTATTAGAATACTCGATCGAGACTCCATTGCGACCGGGGTATCGGCATTGAAGCTTGAGCGACTCGGCTTTAATCCGGAAGATCTGAAGCGGTTTCGAAAAGCGATCACTCGACCTTACGGCATGGTGTTGGTGACAGGACCGACAGGAAGCGGCAAGACAACGACGTTATATGCTGCCATATCTGAATGAACACACTTGAAGACAAGCTGATTACGATCGAAGACCCGGTTGAGTACCAGTTGTCAGGGGTGGTGCAGATTCCGGTCAATGAGAAGAAAGGGCTGACGTTTGCGCGAGGTCTGCGGTCTATCCTTCGCCATGATCCGGACAAGATCATGGTTGGCGAAATTCGAGATCCTGAGACAGCGCAGATTGCCATCCAGTCGGCTCTGACAGGCCACCTCGTTCTGACGACGGTTCATGCGAACAACGTGTTCGATGTAATCGGACGGTTCGCGTCCATGGGGATTGACACCTATAATTTTTTAGCTGCGCTAAATTGCGTATTAGCGCAGAGGCTGGTCCGAATCTTCTGTCCGTCTTGCCGGACCTCCGTGAAGGCCCAGCAGTCTCTCATTGAGGAGTCTGGGTTGGACTATGAACAGTACAAGGATACCTCGTTCTACGAGGGGAACGGCTGTCCCCAATGCCACGGCACTGGATACCGGGGAAGAAAGTGCATCACGGAATTCCTCGACTTAACGGATGAGATCAAAGAGATGATCCATGCGGAGCGGCCGCTTTCAGAAATTCGGTATCGAGCGGTGACGGATGGAATGATCACGCTTCGGCAATCTGCGCTCAAAAAGATGTTGAATGGAGAGACATCACTGCGCGAGGTCAATCGCGTAACCTTCAGTGAAGAAGGATGACATGATGTGGGACTGGTGGAGTAGTCGCCCTCAGCATTGCTTGAAATTCGGAACTGACTCGCTTGCGTGGGCCGAAAGTGAACGAGGCTGGCGTGGACAGCGTCGGCGCAAGTGTCTCATGTCGCCGCTTCCCAACGGCCTGATCAGTCCTTCAGCAATGGTCCCCAATTTTTCTGACCTCCCAGCTCTTGCCGATCGTGTCCAGACTCTCACGAGTTCAGGAAGGGCTCGCCAGGTGGTAGACGGGGCAGTCCGTTCGGCTCTTCCCCGTCGAATCACCGTACTGCTTCCGGATACTGTGGTAAGAGCCACGGTGCTTCAGTTCGAGCAACTCCCGACTGGGCACGTGGAGCGTAACAATCTCATTCGGTGGCGGTTGGGGCAAGAGCAGCTTTTTCCGCTCAACGACGCCAAGATCGTGTCTCAGGCTTTTCACCATAGAGGAGCAGGTGGATCCGGAGCCTACACAGTTTTGACGGTGGCGGTCCAAGAAGCGGTGCTTAAACAATACGAATCGCTCTGCGAATCTGTTGGGCTGATACCATATGATGTGGGCATCACAAGCCTCAGGCTGCTTGATTTCTGGGAGCGGGTGTCGAGTGGATCGGAGTGGTTTGGTCGTAATGTTCTGTGGGTCAATTTGTTTGATCGATCTCTGACGACCATCGTATGCCGACGAGGGCACCCGATATTCTACCGATGCAAGCTCTTAGGGGAGGACGTGTCCAACATTCTGCACACCCCCGATATGCTGCACAAGGTTCTCGAAGAGTGCAGTGCATCGCTAGAGGTTTGTCATCAGCGGCATCCTTCCGTGGCCATCAATGACGCTGTGATCTGTGCAGAAGCCGAGGCGTTAGCCTTACAGGAACGGATTGAAGGCGAACTACAACTCGCTGCTGAGCAGTTCGACTGGAAAACGGTCGAGTTTGTTGGTCGGGGCGCGAAGGGTAACCATCGAGAGATGGCATCCTTGGCGGCACTGGCAGGGCTGCCGTAGTCGGATAGGACGACTGTGCGAACGAGAAGATTCCTCAAACCACTGATGCGCCTCAGTCTGACAAGCGGCACCGATGAGCAATTTCAAATAAATCTGTGCCGCAGGCATCGCTCCGTGGTGGCTCCTCTACGCCTCGTACTGATCGGGAGCTGTGTCCTGCTTGTGTCTGGCATCTTCTGGACTGGCATGCAAGCGATGGCGACGTATCAAGAGTGTCGCACGATTGAGGCGGAGCTGGAACGAGTTCGACAGCAGGATCTTAACCTGATTGCAGAAGCGAGGCGTGAAGGGATTGATTTATCGGACCAGGCACTCAATCGGCTCTCCTTCGAGGTCGGATTGGCCAATCAGCTTCTTGGAAAGCGAATATTTTCATGGACAAAGTTTCTGACGGAATTAGAGCAGGCCGTCCCTTCGCGCCTCGCGCTCAACAGTGTGCGTCTTGATCAAGCAGGGACGACGGTTCAACTTACCGGGACCGCGATGAGCTTGGAGGATATCACGGCATTCACCGTGGGACTTCAGGATCATGCGACGTTTAAGGATCCAGTGTTAGCTCAACATCGTGCCAGATCAAACGGGTTGGTCGAATTTGATGTCACGGTTCAATACCGTAGGGACGGAGTCTAACGGATGAAAGAACGCCTGATTGCCGTGCTTCAGCATCCCTTCGCACCATTGCTTCCATGGGCGAGCGTCGTCGTCAGTCTTCTTGCGATACTGCTCCTTGTGCATAGTCTCGGATTGGCTGGAGCTCAATTAACACGAGAGCGGTTGGAGAATGAATGGGTCGCAATGCGGCAGTCGCTGGCGCAGCACAGAGAGGCTAGAAAAGCACAAAAAGATCTGAGCCAGGTATGGGCGTTACTACCAGCCGAGAGAGATTTTGCTCCCTTGGCCCTGGGGATTACAGAGGAAGCGAAGCGTGATCGAATCACTATGCCGGCCTTGTCGTACAAGACCGAGTCTACGGTAGTCGCCAATACGAGCAAAAGGATTGCTCCAGGGGCCGTTGACCGGACGGTATGAGGATCTTCGCCGCTTCATTCATAATCTGGAGACGGCGGACGAGTTGTTATTTATAGAAGACCTGGAGCTAACCCGGTCTGGGGACGTACAAGATGGAGCGTTGACATTCAACATCAAGATTGCAACGTACCTTCGCACCGATTCGAAGAAGCCCATCCGATCGGAAACAGGTCAATAACCATGGAAACAAGACAGAAGATGATTCTGGCAACATCGCTGGTTCTGCTCTGGGCCGGATTGGCGACCTGGCAATGGCGTTTCATGGAGGAGCCTGCGCGTGTGCCACTCATGAATATCACGGGACCTGCCTTCTCAGACCATCAGGCAGAAGCAATGGGAACCAGCTGGCGTGTAAAGCTGGGACTCCTTGCATCAG
>JAAUPT010000010.1 GCA_012032965.1 Nitrospira sp. | reverse complement strand
ACAAGGGAGTCCTTTGATGAAGTGCAGTTCAAGCTTGTCCAGCTCTGCCGCGATCTGATGACCGGTAAGCCCTCCACCATCCGGAAGGTTGCCTAAGCGAGTGTCTGTTGAGGGCTATCCTCACACTGATCCTTCTCGCATGGAATCGATTCGCCTTCCCTTCTAGAATCGTCTCCAAGCCTCGTACTACATCGGCCGATGCCGCACGTGATAACACCCTGAAAAGGTTTCATCGGGAGCGAGCCGCTTCAGTCCCCATTCTGGATGGTTGAAGGCGTCCGTCGCACAAGTCATTGGTTCGATGGCAAGTGCCCCGCGCGACGCGTCCGTGATAGCATCACCCGTGTAGACGACGACCGCTGAAAAGGCCGAATCCATCACAATGTCGATCACACGACCGCTTGCCGCATGGCGAAGAGAGGCAGCGGCCATACCCTCTGCATCGCGCTCGAGGTGCACATAACAATGGTTGAAGCGTTGCCCATCGATCTTGCGAAAACGGCGATAATCCCACGGCGTGCCGACCACGTCCACGATGGAGCCTGTCGGGGCAAGTCGGTCGTTGAATTCTAGATAACCAGCACCTGGAATCTGCACTTCAGCTTCATCAATCAAGGACGTCCCGACGATGAAATACGGATGAAATCCGACTCCTACCGGTGCCGGACAATCTCCGATATTTTTCACGACAAAGGCACAGCTCAAGCCTTGTGCGTCCAGCTCATATGTCACTGCGATGTGTAAGGAAAACGGGTAGCCCCGAGCGGCATACCTCTCGCCATCGAGTTGGACCTCACAAGTCACTTTGTTGGCGAGTGCCTCACGGACATGCCAAGGTAGACTGCGAACAAATCCATGGATGGCATTAGGGCCTTCTTTGTCGTTGCACTCAAGCTGAAATGGCCGTCCATCGAACGAATAGAGGCCGTTGGCGATGCGCCCAGGAAATGGAATGAGCACATCACCTTGCCCACCTCGTTTCGAGCTTCCACCCGAATAGCCCCAGACAATATCAAGTTCTTGCCCTCGCTCGTCAATCACAAGGTAGCGTCGCAACGACGCCCCCCAGGGAGACACCATGGCTCGCTGATTCTTAAACGAGAGCGTGAGTTCGGTATCAGGTGTCACAGGCGTCATGATGGCCCAGTATAGCACTGTGAAACTAATGGCGAACGGAAGCTCATTCTCGTTCGCTCAGAAGTGAGTACGCACACACCCTGCCGTAGGCCCTCTGCCGAGACATCGAACACGCCAACCCGCTCACTCAACAAACGCACAACTCTTCAGTAGCCCAACGAGGAGTGATCACTCAGTTGCCTCGACCGACGCCCTCGAGTCCCTTGTCACGGGATTCGTACTGCTCAATTCGTACTGCCCACCGTCGTGATCACTGCATAGCTGATCACTGCGACCCCCAGAATGATCCCCCCTACATACAACCAGACCTTATCCATGGCATCCTCCTTTGTGAAAGGTGGTCATAGGCATCGGCTCCATCTTGGTTGTTGATGCTGGTGCAGACTTATCGAACACCGAAAGTGCCGACTCTCGCGAGGGGGTGTCAACTCACGCCAGCGATCACCAGCCGTGGAAGCTGCCTGCCGTAGCCACAACAATTTTACGGCAGGATGGTGTTTTCAGAAAATCGGGGCAATACCCAAAGCGATTCTACCGGTGGCAAAAATCAACAGTGCACGGCGAATCTAGAATGGATACACTTGAGGAGAGCCATGAGTGAGACTTCACAATATTCTCGATGATATCTTCAACGGCTACTTGGTAAACGGATTGCCAGCTTTCTGCCAGTCGTCGAGATTCATGATGACGGCCGTCGTGTGCGTGAAGCCGAGCTCTCGGAGAGTCTGGGACGCAAGCGACGCGCGTTTGCCGCTTTGGCACTGAAGATGATGGGTCTTTCCTTGTCCGTCTTATCGGAGGAACCGACCTGGTCCCAGATTTGGGATTCGATCAGGCCGCGAGGAATATTGATCGCGCCCGGTACATGTCCGGCCGCGTATTCCTGAGGTTCGCGCACATCCACGATGAGCGCTGAACCAGGATTGTCAACAAGCGTCCGATACTCGGCCATGCCGATGGTCCTCACGTGCTGCTGTGCTGCATCCACGTTTTGTTTCACAGCTGGAGGAAGCCCCTGGCCAAAAACGAGTGATGAAAAGCATAATGAAGCACCAACCATGACACCCAAAGACAATGTTGCTACCTTCTTCATGCGCGTCTCCTTTGCATTGGACCGTGTATAGCCAACAATCTGCACGATTGAATCGAGTGTACCGTGATTCTGTCGACGTCTCAAGGCACGCTGCGATCATCCAAGTGTGGGGCCCTCAGGATGCGTCAGCGAAGCCAGTCTGTAGGATTGTTCGGTGCCGGCTTCACTGCACCTCCCTAACCATGAAGGTCGTATCCATCTGAGCTCGTGTACCGAGAGTCACAGACTTTGTTTCGGTCAGTTTTGTGATCCATCCGGTACCAACATCCACATCGACTTCAGCATGGTTGTCCATGACAAGGGCCTTTGTGAATCCTTCCTCCGGCACCTGTTTGCCTTTCCGTGCAGCCAGATCCTTTACGAGCGATTGCATGATTGGGTCGGTCTGTTCGCGATCAGCCGATTGATTCCAATGCAGAACTGCTTGTCCCGATCGCCCGTTGAACGACTTGAGCACAATATTGGCGCGAGCTGGAAAGGAATCGCCTCCGAGTGGATTCTCGAAGAAGCCTTGATACTCGTAGGGCTGGTCCCACGTGTAAGTTCGACCAAGAATCCTGAAATAAAGCTGTGCATCTCGTGTGCAGACTTGCTCGACTTGCGCTCTGGTCGAAACATGGCGTCCCACTGTGCCCGTAAGTTTGCCATCATGCCCTGGTCGGCTTTCCCGCGCTGCGAATCTGATCGCTTGGCCAAGAGGCCATCTAGATTCCTCAGCATTTCACTGCGCAATACTTCCCAATTCTGGACGCCGGTGATGGCACCTCGAGAGTCGATCTGAAGGATGATCTGCATGCCCTGCATGAGACCTACCACTTGTCGCAGAACAGATTCGGATGGAGCAGGGACGTCAAAGGTGGTCGCACCTACCGTCCATCCCACAAGGTATCCTTGGGTACTCGCGTGGAGAACTTCAAGTGAGAAACGCGTGTGAGTCTTTCCTGAAACCCTGGACTGGCCGTTCAGTGATTTATCGCGTACCCGCGTAACCATCAGCTCAATCTTGTCACCCGTATTCCAGTGGGGGATGATCTCTACCGACTGAGGTGGAACTTTCTCAAAGCCCCAAAGGGGAAAGCAGAGAAAGATGAGCGCTGCCGTGCGAATGATCAATGTCACTGGAATAGCTTCGCGAGCATAAGCTGAGTGTTGGCCAGCAGGCGTGCTTTGTCCAAGTCGCGTGCATTGAACCGGATGCAGACGGAACGAAGCGTCGACAAATACTGATCAATGGAGGTGCCGTGCTTCTCAGCCATCAACTCAACTATGACAGCGGCATTCTCCTACTTCAAGAACGATCGAGTGATCACCGACCCATCCGAACAGACAACGGAGGATTGGAGGGAAGGCATGCAGGATTTCCCACTCTGACCAACTTTCGTACAACCGGCCCGCTCTTGAACACGAATCCATTCACGCGTGAGGTGAACTCGGTTTGCGTCTTCTTGACAGCGCTCGGCACCTCTCCCCCTTGACCTGCCTATTGGCCGAGGCGTAGGGTAGCTCTATCTCTTACCACTGCCGCCCCATCTGGAGGTGGTGACTATGGTCCTCCGTGGCGAACAGTTCCGACGGTTTGGACCTACTGGGTGTACGCTCCTCACTACACAGGCTCCTTTATCTAAAATCAGTGACTTGATGCACTGGGGTATAGATATATGCCTCAGCGACAGAACCGACTGGCATCCAGACACCGTTTACCATGGGTGTGAGAAATCGGTGCTGGACCCGTAGAGGACTCGTGTGCCATGGCACGCGAGGGAGGTGATTTATGTCATGGGCATATTGGGGAATCGTGACTGGCCTCTTGGCCTTGGTAGTCATGCTGGTAGTGTGCATGGACATCCTCTCCGCCAACAGCATCAAGAATCGGGAACTACCGAGAAAGGCTGGTGGCGGGTTGGGTGATGGTCAGACACAGCCGTCAGAGACCAATCGGCGTGCGGACATGAGTTCGATACCAGGCTGGAGATGATGGAAACCTAAAGAGGCACTGTCCTAGGCCACACCCCATCCGCAGATGGAATTAGGAGCCAGAGTTTCTCTTATCGGATACCGTCTGAGGGGGGCGTCTGTTTCTTCCAGTGGTAGGTGCCGCCGTGCTCGCGTGGCGGAATATTCTTCTGCCTGCCGACCCTGGTGTACCACCAGATGCCTTTCGCCTCGGTATCGTCATCTGAGAGCCGGATTTCAAACCCGCCTTCTCGGTCATTGCCGGATTGATACCATGTGCCCTGCCACAGTCGATCCGCAATTGTCGTCGTGGTGAAGTGCCCGTCGTGCTGGCTGTAGGGACCGTTGCCGTTCCTGTCGAGGGTCGCTGTGTACCGCTTGTCATCCTCGACTTCGAGGACATCCCACTCTCCGCTCACGTCCGGTTTCCTCGAGGTCTGAGGCTCAATGGTATGACGGAGTCGCGAATCTGCCGGCGGAAAGCCCAGCGCACCACCCAGGCTGGCGGATCGGAATGATTCGTGCCACGATAACAGTTGCCATTGACCATCGCGACATTCAAGGACGCCGGTTTCTCGCATGGGGAGGACAGTTCGTTTAAGCTCGGTCCCCTCTTGAACATAGCGAATGTAATCAAGTTCCATCGCATACCAAGCCAGATCTCCTCTGGTCCACACTGTGAGTTCCTGAATTGGAATCTCAAGCTTCTGTGCGTTGAGAAATTCGTCACGCATGCCCTGTTCAAGCTCCAGCCAGCCGACATATTTACGGCCGGCGACTCCATAACTGATGATGTCTGCGTCGTGAGCCATCATTCGAGAGAGTGTAGGCAAATCTTTTTCGGCATTCGCGCGTACGAGCCGTCGGATGGCCGACTCCGGATCTGAAGTTTCCGAGGCCAGTACGGTAATGGGAACGCCAAGAAGTAGTACAAGGAGGCCTGGTGCCAGAAGTTCACGCGTCATCGCGCAGCCCCTCCTAGTCGCCGATGATTATTTCTTACGACTGTGCACAGAGGCAAGGAAAGCCACTCAGCGATCCCATCGATACCCGACAAGAAAAGGCATGACGGTTAAGACACCGAGTGCTCCGAGGGGCAAGGTTCCCACAACAGGATCTTGTATGGCAAGATATTCGTCGAGCGAGAGGCCATGGAAGGGGAGAACAATGATCCATTCCATGACAAGCCAAAGACTGAGTGCGACGAGACCCACGCTGAGTCGGATACCGGGGAAAGGAGGCAACGTGAATCGGTCGATCACCCAGCGTGCGGCGATAATCATGGCGAGGAGATGCGAGGGAATTTCCATTACTTGAGCCATGCGCGTGCTGAAGTGGAGGGCCACGACTTCAAGCCGAATGACCTCCAGCACAAATCCTGCCCCAAGCACGATCAGAAAATAGACAGCGCCGGCCTTCAAAACTTGCACCAGGCCGGACGGCCGTTCCTCGTCGGCTATCTTCTCCGGTACAGAGATCACGTGGCGTGTCGGCTTGTCGATCAAGTCGGTCGAGCACGGCTTCTCCCACTCACGCACGTTTCCAAGTTTGGCCATGATAGTGGAATCAGTCTAACCGAAAATTTAGGATTCATCCATCATTCTGCAATTACGTAGCAACACAACGCAGAGGTCAACAAGGCAGGGGACAGAGAGAGCCGGTGGCCTGCTGAGAAGTTTTAAGGAGAGTGGTGTTGAAATACGTTCGGATACCTGCTGGCCGAACGCCATTCATCTGTCGTGATATGCCTGCACGGCCGTTTCCACAAGCGAAATTGTTTCCAGCGATTTTTCGACCGCGGTACGGTCTTATCGTTTGTATACGAGAAGCAAGGGTGGCTCTTTAGTCATAGATGGGCGTTCCCCGCTTAAGCCAGAACCCCCAGAATTTTGAATAACCGTGGATCTCGTCTGTTTCGGCGCCTTCGTCGGTCACAACAGGATGTTCCGTGTTGACCCATTCGAAAATGCCTCCGTAGACATTAACCACATTGGCATATCCCTGTCTCTGCAGCTGTTCTGCAATCTGTTCACTGCGGTACCCCACAGAGCAATAGACCGCCACAGGTGACTGGTTGTCGATTCCAGCAAGCCGGTTCAGAGAGAACTCCTCGTATCCCACCCAGGTGGCACCCGCAATATGACTCACCTCGAATTCCCGATATGATCGGGTATCGAGTACATGAAAGCGGTTCTTGTCAAGGCGGTCAACAGAAACCTCCGGTACTCGATGAGATAGCAGGGTGGACAGAAGCAAATCGTAGACTTTGTCGCTCACATGGATCGGTGCCTGGAGGTTGCGTCCCCACAAGAAGAGGAGCAACAAAAGCAGTAGTGCCAGGGCGAGGACGATGTACTGTCGCATCGGAATCCCTACTTGGACTGATAGAACCGCTCATCCCTTCCGGTGGTTAGGTTAATGGTAAGTGGGGATGAAGAGGTCCGACGGCCGAGACCCAGACTTATAACCTAGTACGATCGGCAGAAAATTAAAACGAGGATGTAGCTCACCTGTGTATTTACCGCCAGGCTCCTGGTGATGTTTTGGGAACGGCTCCCCCGAAGCGCTGTCCATGACGGCTCAGCAACGGTTGACTGCCAACTTATTGAGTGGGAGGACCCGGTACCTGTACCGCTTTCGTGGTCTAACCCGCGCGAGCTAGGTCAACGTCCTCCGTGCCTTGTTCACTAACTTCCTACTCAGACCCTGCGCTCGGCCAAGAATTGTTCCGATGGCCGCTCCAGCTTTTCGAGCTTTCGCACGAGCTGTCTTTTGACCGCTGGTTGCCGCATTACCAGTCGCCTTCGCCAATTTCCGAACCTGCTTAGCCGATGACCGAACGGCCTTCCGCCCCTTTTCCGCCATCGCCTGACTTTTCTTGGCAGCCGTGCGCTTTGCTTGGGCCGTACGCTTGGAAACTTTGGCTTTGACTCGCTGAACAGATCCGTGATGTGGCCATCGTGACGCCCCTCCTTGGTGGCTAATAAACACACGTACTGGATGATGAGTATCATAGCCGGTTGCGTGGTTCAAGGGACCACGAAGGGTACGGGGAGATCGTCATGAGGCCTCACCTCTTCCGCTGCACGTTTTGCTATGGAGGCATACAATACAAGCATTACGCTCGACACCATTCGAGGGTCTATCCTTGCATTCTCGATAGAAAGAGAGGAGTATTGGGCCCATGCGAATGTGCATGAATTCAGCGATATTCTTAGTCGTAGGCATGTGAGATGAGCCCTAATTCAAACCGCCAATTGCATTCCATAAACATCCATGATCTTTTCAAACGCTATAAGATCGGCGGGCATTTTGACGAGATGTTCGAGGCAATAGATCGACCGCGGCCTCACTATCGACAATTATACGACCAGCTGCAGTCGCTCTCGGTTGGCGAGCTTGCTCAATATCAAGAGCAGGCTGCCAAAGCGTTTCTCGACCAGGGCATTACGTTCACGGTGTACGGAGACATCCAGCAAACCGAACGCATTTTTCCCTTCGATCTTCTGCCCCGCATCATTCCCAATGGCGAATGGCGACATATCGAGCAAGGGGTGCGACAACGCATCCAAGCGCTCAACGCATTCTTGCTGGATGTTTACGGCGAGCAGCGTATTTTGCGTGAGGGGATTATCCCTCGTGAGTTGGTCGAAGGCGCATCAGGCTTTCAACGAGAGTTCGTTGGATTCAGACCGCCTCGCGATCTCTATATCCATATCGCCGGCATTGATCTCGTCCGCGATACAAACGGGGCGTACCTTGTCTTAGAAGACAATCTGCGAAGCCCATCGGGCGTCTCATACGTGTTGGAAAGCCGTGTGATCATGAAGCGCGTCTTCCCCAGCCTGTTTGCGCAGATGCGAATCAGGCCGGTCGATCACTACCCCAATCAGCTGCTGGAAAATCTACGGTACCTTGCGCCGGACATTCGAGAGAATCCCACCGTGGTGCTCTTGACGCCTGGGGTGAACAATTCAGCCTATTTCGAGCATTCATTCCTGGCGCTTCAAATGGGTATCGAACTTGTAGAAGGGCAAGATTTGATCGTGGAATCGGATCGAGTCTATATGAAGACGACCCAGGGATTGCAACAGGTAGACGTGATTTATCGACGAGTGGATGACGCCTTTCTGGACCCTGAAGTGTTTCACCACGATTCATTGTTAGGCGTGCCTGGGCTTATTCGGGCGTACCATGCGGGAAACGTGGCCTTAGCAAACGCAATCGGCAATGGGGTCGCAGATGATAAAGCGATCTATGCGTACGTACCTCAGATGATCGGTTTCTACTTGAACGAGGCTCCGATACTTCCCAACGTCCAGACCTATCTCTGCAGTAGAGAGCAGGATCGGAAGTATGTGCTCGACCACCTTCCCTCCCTTGTTGTGAAGGCGGTCAATGAATCGGGTGGGTATGGAATGCTGATGGGCCCCGCTTCAAGCAAGGCGGAGCAGGAAGATTTCCGTGCGCGTATTCGTCAGTAATCCGAGGAATTACATCGCCCAACCGATCGTGTCGCTCTCGAGATCACCGTGTCTGGTCGACGACCATGCCGGTGGGTTCGAGTTCGCCGGACGCCATATCGACCTGCGCCCATTCGTGCTTTCTGGAAAGAATATTACTCTCTCACTGGGGGGGTTAACGCGCGTGGCGTTACGTGAGGGATCGCTCGTCGTGAATTCTTCGCAAGGCGGCGGGAGCAAGGGAACCTGGGTACTCTATGGAGAAGATTAGCGATCGATGCTAAGCCGGACCGCTGAATCGTGCTTTTGGATTGCCCGCTATACTGAACGAGCCGAGTACACGGCTCGGCTCATCAATGTCCACTACCATTTGCTCTTTGAGAGCCCGAATCAGCGGGATCAGGACGCAATTTGGCGGTGGTACCTGGAGAGCACCGGACAACTCGCGTTGTATGAGGAACTCGGACAATCTCTTGAAACCATGGCGGT
The DNA here is from genome assembly GCA_012032965.1 of Nitrospira sp. Lineage (GTDB taxonomy): Bacteria > Nitrospirota > Nitrospiria > Nitrospirales > Nitrospiraceae > Nitrospira_D. The sequence continues at coordinate 4,701 of JAAUPT010000010.1, read as the reverse complement.
GATGCAGTTCCTCACCCTTGATCAGGCGAATCCCAATGCGCTGGTCAATTTGATCAGTGCGCCAGAGAAAATGCGCGAGGTATTCAAGATCAGCTGTCGAGCGAAGTATGGCACCACATCAACCGGGTGCACTTGGCCTGGAGAACCTACATGCCAGCCAGCATCGCCACGACTCCGCATCGTCTGCTGACGGAGGTCCAAGATACCTGTTACACCCTTCACGGCATCATGGCGAGTACGATGCTGCATGATGAAGGATGGACGTTTTACCGACTCGGCAAGGATATCGAGCGCGCAAACCATACGACCCGTCTCCTCGTGCATCCCATCCTGCTACAGATGACGTCGGAATCCACGGAACTTTCCGATCTGCATCAAGGTGTGGCTATTCTGAAGTCGGCAAGCGCCTACGAAGCCTACCGAAAGGTTTCGCGCTCCGTGGTGTCGCCGGAAAGATTGTCGAGTTCTTATTGTTGAATCAATATTTCCCTCGATCCGTTCGGTTCTGCACCCGAGGGCTTCGTCAACATATCGAACGGCTGATGGATAAATCACCACGAGTGTCCAATCGTGAACCGGCCAGATTGATAGGCCAACTGGCCGCTGACCTGGACTTTGTGACCTTGGAAGAAGTCCATGAGATTGGGTTGGAGTCGTTCTTAACCGAGGTACTCCGACAACTTGATCGAATTACCACGGCTGTTTCGCGTACCTACTTCAGATCGGAAGATTCTCATGACGTCAGAATTTCGAGCCCACGTCGTCATCTCCGATTCGAGCATCACGAGGCGGTGGTTCACGATGTGAAAGCGTTGCTCTCCGCCAGTATCCAATTCACGTACACCTATGAGGCGCCGTCACGAACGTTCGGACCATCATGCGTGTGGCCCCAAATCAGCACTACGGTTGCCAGCGACGTCTTGATGTTCGGTGGCATATGGACCCACCGGCAGATTATCGGCACTACACCGATGCGTTTGGAAATTTAGTGTGGCAGATGGACCATGCGCGTGTGGAAAAAGAAATCACCTGCACCGTCGATATGCGTGTTGAAACACAAACCGGCTATCTCAGCGACGGCACGCTGGCGGTGCAAGGCACCGATCCTCAGGACACAGACTGCACGGTTGCCTCTTCAGAGTTCACCAGGCTCACCCAGCTGGTCAACCGGTCTGAGGCACTGGTTCGTCTCAGTGAGCGACTGCGGGGTGGGGGAGGGTCGCCGGGCAAGCTGGCAGAAGCCATCCTCCATCATGTGCATGCAGCATTGCGATATGAACCCGGACGAACGCATGTTGGAACGACGGCTGCTGAGGCTATGGCCCTAGGCTCAGGGGTTTGCCAAGATTATACACATGTGATGCTGACCCTCTGTCGGCTGGCCGTTTACCTGCTCGCTATGTGTCCGGTCTGCTCCCCGGCGAAGGACAAATGCACGCCTGGGTCGAAGTCTTGTTAGCAGGATCAGGGCAGAAACTTCCTATGTGGGTTGGGTACGATCCCACCCATCAACGACGCTGTGATGAACGGTACATCACCGTCGCTATCGGACGCGACTATCAGGATATCGCCCCGACGAGCGGCTATTATGAAGGCGAGGCCAAAAACCGTCTCGACATGGCGGTATCTGTGACGTTGGAGTCCCATGGTCCGACGGAACGTTGGTACAGTAGCCACTCTCAAGCCACAGCTTCAACATCCTATCCAGACGAACAACAGCAGCAGTGATCGCAACTTGGATCGAAGGACTCACCAAGGGCGCTTCACCCTAGACGCCGGTCCAGCTTGATAACCCCTGTCGCAGTATCCTGGGCTATTTGACCGGTGCCAATTTGACTGTGAACACCCCGACTCCTCTCGTAATAATCACCTGCCTGGCTCGGCTCAATCGGCCGACCTCCTGAAAAAGTTCGTTCCAGGTGAATTCAGGGTATCGAGCGACAAGGAGTTCAAAATCACACTCTGGAGAGTCCTGGAGTACAGCCAAGATACGGTCGGTGATTGGTCTGGTGGTAGGCATTGGCGATTCCTCCTGGTAATGGCTGCATCCGGTGAGGTGCGAGAGTCGTTCGGCGTCGGAACGCGGAGACTTGGGAATCGATCGCGTCGAGAATAGGCCGAATACGCGAGGGATGAAACAGTCGTCGTAGTGAAACGTCTTAGTTCTATGCTACGTGCTTCGGAACTGGTCCGTCAAGCGAGGCGACAGCATACACTTCGATCACGCCTGTCGCGCGGAAGAAAATCAGGTCTGCCGCATGGATGGTTCTGACGTCAGCAGTCACGCCTTAAGGCTGATGCCCAAATCAGCAGGGAAAGTCCCTATCCCGATTGGCGCTCCCTTGTGAGATGTTTCTTGCTGTTAGCTCTTCAATCGCTGTAACTCAAAATGGAGCGTTTGAGGACCGTCGGTGATCCAGATATGCCCATCTTGAATCGTCCATTGTAGCTGCATGGTCGGTCTTGCCATCTCAGCCAGAGCACGAACGCTCTCCATAGGGAGCAGCGTCACGGCAAGATTTTTTAACCGGTCGAGCGACTGACTCTGGTTGGCCCACCACACCTCGGCGCTGCGGGCTCCGTAGACATACGCAATGACTTGTTTGGAACGGCCACAGGCCTGACGCAGGATCTTTTCGTCGGGCTGGCCGATCTCGATCCAGCAGCCGATGGCCCCGGTCAAATCACGTTGCCACAGGGCCGGTTCATCTTCGGTGCCCACCCCACGGCCGAATGACAAGGCCTCGTCCGCGTGGAGCGCGAAGGCCAGCACTCGTATCATCATGCGTTCCTCAGTTTCAGACGGATGGCGCGCCAATGTGAGTGCATGGTCCTGGAAGTACTGGCGATCTATATCTGCGATCTGCAGCACAGCTTTATAGATGGTTGCGTTCGAAGCCATAGAGCCGGGCTGAAGGTTAAGGAAGCTCCGCGACGAACATCTGTTCAACTCGCTTGCGCGCCCACGGGGTCTTGCGCAGGAACGTCAAACTCGACTGGATCGTCTGGTGATAACGAAAGCAGCGGATGGGCACCCGTGCGCCCAGCTTTGCCCATCCGTGCCGTGCGACCAAGGTCGTGACAATGGTTTCCAATGTGATTCCGTGCAAAGGATCCCGGGGATGAGCCATGGTGTGCAGTTGGTTCATGGATGAAGGTAAACCTGGGTGGATATAGCGTACTGATTGCAGGTGAGTTCTACAAGTGGCCTGGCTGAGAGCGGCAGCGAGATTGGAACGTAGTCAACGATCAGGATATTAGCGAACGAGTGGGAGACAGAAGAGGAGCTAAGAACGCGCGCGGCTGGTGATCCTTTCAAAAAGACAACACCTGGCATTGTAGGTTTGGCTCGGCCTTGATCAGGCTGTGCTGTTGCGCTTGATCAGGTTGCCAAGATGAGCAAAAGGGGTGAAGGGGCGATCCGGTTCATGGCTCGACGGAGATTCGGTCGATCCGTCACCGACCTGATCGCGCTGATGCTCATTGTCGTGACAGTAGAGGCAGAGCAGCTCCCAGTTACTGCCGTCCGGGGGGTTGTTATGATGGTTGTGGTCCTTGTGATGGACGGTGAGTTGACTCAGCTTTTTGTTTTCAAATTCTCGTCCGCAGTGCGCGCAGATCCAGGGGAGTATTTTCAACGCGCGTCCGCGGTAGGGCTGCTCGTCTTTGCTCCGTACCATGCGAGCCTCCATGAGAAGGGTGACTCGGCACGAATGTATTTTACACCAAGTCTCAGGCTAGAACACCCCACACGCGGAGAAATGGGGCCGGACACAGTTCCGGAATAAGGGAATATTTCTGATCAGATAGGGCTCCCGACCCAATTGTATCATCCACTGGACCGAATGGAGTTGACATAGGGGTCAGCGGGAGTAGAGAGTAAAGTATATCGCCTCTTAGGTAAGCAGACCCTTTCAGAATTCCAACAACACTCGACGAGGCTTGGGTCGACCGGTACAACCTGTGCGGGTCGCCCTTCACTATTTAATTCATGGAGGTATTGAGATGCATGCTATTCATCACATCCAGAGACATCTATGGGCCGGAGTGCTTCTCCTGGCCGTGCTGCTACCTGCGTTGGTCGGATGCGACTCAAAACCACCGTCCGGTGATATGAAGCAGGAGACATCGAGTAAGGCGGTCACCGATGCGAAGGAAGAGATCACCGAAGCAGCGAGTGCGGTTAAAGAGGCGGCGTCGGAAAAGGTGGATGACTTCAGCAAGGATATTGACGCCAAACTCACTGAACTGGACAAACAGGGAGATGCCTTGTCAGAGAAAGCTGCGCAGGTGAAGGGCCAGGCAAAGACCGAATTCCAAGAGACGATCGCGACCTTGGATAAAGAAAAGAAAGCACTTCGGCAGCAGCTTGCGGAAGCCAAGTCGACCGCTGTCGACAGCGCGGACAGTCTGAAAAAGGAAATCGAGGACGCCCTTCTCAAGTTGGAGGAAAAGTACAAGAAGGCGCACGATCGGTTTAGCGCGTAATGACCCTGAACCCAACGGACCTTCGGTAGCTGCATGTGCGTCGTGAGGCAAAGAACCTGACAAGCTAAAGGCAAGAGCAGCTGGATCCACTGTCGATGCTAAGCTGAAAATGACCCAAGAGGCAGATGCGCTTGAACGCATTGATCGGTGAAGGTAAGACGAAGCTGTCAGAGCTGACTGATGCCACTGATGACGCTTGGGAATCGATCAAGG
>JAAUPT010000222.1 GCA_012032965.1 Nitrospira sp. | reverse complement strand
GTTCGCGATGAAATTCGCCACTTACACCCTCATTTGTTTCGTTCGGACAAAGCAACCAGTCATCCAAGCGCGTTGAAGAAAGCCGCGAAAGATTTGTCCGAAGGTTATTGCCTGCCAAGCACACAACGTGCACCAAATGGGATTTTAGCGTACCTGTCCAGAAGTTCCCAGATATAACGCTGCGCAAAGCGCAGTTCGAAACTATTTGGCGCTCGTGGCCCTATTGATCAAAATCAAGAAAAGAATGTTTCCGGCAAGTGGGCAGTTGCGCCACGCCCGTGCGACCCAGTGAACAGATATTGCAACTCTCCGATTCGCTGCCATGGAATGCGATGCGCTTCGCTCAAAGAATGGCTTCTGCAAGTTTCGGTTTAGTACGAAATCGATCGTTACCTAGATCTGTTTCACGTCCTCTGTTTGCAGAACTCAATCGAAGGTGACGCCTGAAATCGCAACATAGGAGATTGAAATGCCCATCCCTTAGAACCGAGCAGCCGGCACAACAAACCGAAGATATGTCGCAACGCCGCGCAGGGGAGGAGAAAGGACCACACATTGTCAAAGATTGGTCGCAGGCAGGCCGCCCTCCTAGCTCTGTTTCGCAAATCGCGTTGCATCGTCGTTGTTGACCACAAGAACCGGCAAGCGAATAAACTGAGCGACACCGCGACCGGGCCTGAGACACTCAGAGCAGGCGTTTGACCTTGCCGCTTGAATAGGGCTTGGTGATTGCATCGGGACCAACCACGACCGAGTCATCCGGCACATCATCCTTGATCCAAGCAGCATTCAAGATCGCGCAACGGTTTCCAATTCGGCGTTTATTGGCCACGCCAACCTTTCCCGCCAGATAGCATTCCTCACCAATGGTGGTCGAACCTGCAATGCCGACAAGGCCCGAAAGAAACGTATGCGCTCCAATTGAGCAATGGTGACTGACGTGGCTGTCGCTCCATATTACGACGTTTTCGCAGACCTTCGTGGCTGGCTCGACGGTTACTCCGTGCAGGATAATACAGTGCTCGCCAATATCGTTGGTCATCACAACGCTATGTGGGTGGATGTAGCTGGCGAAATCGTAGCCTATCGATTTTCCCGCGAGATAACGATCTCGCCGAAAGGCGTTTAGACGCGCGAAGCTCGGTGGTCCGATCAGGCGGACTTGGTCCGGTGGAAACTGGCCGGTTACGTCTTCCCACGCAACGACGGGTCGGTCCAGAAAGGTGTCCTGTGTCAAATATTCCTTATCAATTGCAAATCCGACAAGGTTCAAGTCGCTCATATGATCCAGGTAGTAAGCCAACACCTCGGCGGCCATACCGGTACTGATCATTACAACATCCCGCAGCCCGACGCTGGTCATTGCATATCTCCTTGTATTGACGGTGCGATATTTCCGACCGATCGGCTGTCTAGGATGCAAGCAACGACTCCATCGAAGCAATGCTCATCTTGTTTCATTACCTGGCCCTGTTATAAGATTACAAAGTCATAGCGCTGCCATCGCAACGACGATGCGATGGGGACATCAGCAGAGATGTACATGTCGGTTAAGTGAAATGACAGAACCTTCCGACAATCTGTCCGCTTAACACTCTTTCCGTGCTATTCTTGGGAAGCAGGACCTGACCATGGGGCGATCATCTGTCCGTCGTCAGATAATTTGGAACAACAGAGGTGTTTTCCGTTTGGAGGCTCTGGCTCATCCTTGATTGAGATTATGCGGTTTCAGTTTCGTGGCGCAAGCGCCGCTTGATCATGGTTTTTCGTTTGATCTCCTCTCGCTGATTCAGGATCTTCTCAGCGCGTCCGAAGTAGACATCCGCTGGCGTCAGGTTCCCAAGGCTCTCGTGGTAGCGGTGGTTGTTGTAGTATTCGACGAAGGCACCGATCTGGCGCTCGAGATCACCGGGCAGGAAGTAATGCTCGAGCAGGACAGGGTTCTTCATGGTCTGGTGCCACCGCTCGATCTTGCCTTGGGTTTGTGGGTGGTATGGCGCGCCTCGGACATGATCCATTCCCTTGTCATCCAGGTAATCCGCCAAGTCCCCCACGATGTAAGACGAGCCGTTGTCGCTGAGCAGCCTTGGTTTGGCGACAACGGTTGCGCTGTCGCAGCCCGAGGCTTGCAGCGCCAGGTCGAGCGTGGCACTCGCCCATTGCCCTCGGACCAATGGCGGACAATGGCTCGTCATCCTCGGCCTTCATCGTGGTGCAGAGCTTCCAGGCGATGATGTGCCGGCTATAGTCATCCAATATGGTGCTGAGGTAGAACCAGCCCCAGCCGAGGACCTTCAGATAGGTAAAGTCGGTCTGCCACAGCTCATTGGGGCGCGTGGTTTTGTCCCGGAACTCATTGGCTGCCTTCATCACGATGTGGGCTGGTGCCGTGACCAGGTCTTCCGCCTTCAGGATACGGTAAACTGATAATTCCGAGACAAAGTACTGTTTCTCGTCAGTATATTTCACCGCCAGTTCACGCGGGTTTGGATCCTCATGCTCAAGCGCAAAGTCGATGAAGTCAGCCCGCGTCTCATCCGGGAGGCGGTTCCACACAAACCCCGGATGGGGCGCTGTATCCTCCAGCGCGTCAAGCCCACCCTCGGACCAGCGGTCATATCCCGTTGACCGGCAGGTGAATGCGCGCATTCACCGAGAGGGGGCGGTCATAGGTCGTGCGTGGGATGCCGAGCATGGCCAGCGTCTGACGGGCGGGCAGATGTGAGGCTTCGACGGTGCGGATGATCTCCAGCTTTTCCGATCCGGGATACCTCATGCCTCGTACTCCCCATCCCCGATCATGCTTTTTTTGAGCAGGCGGTTTTCCAAGGTCAGGTCGGCAACGACTTCCTTGAGCGCGGTCGCCTCCGAGCGCAGTTCCTTGACCTCCGGTGAGGTCGCCTGACGGTCGGTATCTCCTGCCAGGCGCTGCTTGCCCGCTTCGAGGAATTCCTTTGACGACGTGTAATACAGGCTCTCGCTGATCCCTTCACGGCGGCACAGCGCGGAGATGCTCTCTTCGCCGCGCAGACCCGCCAGCACGATCCTGATCTTCTCCTCGGCCGAGTACTGTTTGCGTGTCTTGCGCCTGATCCCTTTGACCAGTTTGTCAGCGGCGTCCTTCGATGTTCCGGATGTCTTGTTCATCTTCGCTCCATAATGCCTGCGATGAACCAGAAATCCTCCGTTACGAAAAGATCAACCTGTCCCATAGGCGCTGACGTCAGACAATCAGGTAGCTGGCTGAAGCCCTCCTGAATCCTTTCGCCTTGGGTCACACGCAGGTCTGCGCGGGCCGGGGATACCTCCGACGTCCGCGATTCACACTGTTTCGAACGAGTATTTATGCGGCGAAATTTCACCATTTGCAGGCTGTTCTGAAAGAACTTCTCAGACCTCCCGCTGACGTCATGGATGTTGATGTCAGTGCGGTCGATTTCTGTCATGGCCTAACAGATCGTAAATCACTCGTTCCTTGGTTTAGAGACATGGAAGGTCTTTTCGCACAAAACTCGGCCCGACACAGAATTTCACAGGAAGTCCCATGGCCGACAACTCCCTCAGTCTCTCCTTGCCTTTCATCCAGCCGAACCAGGCGCAGAAACATGTGACGCACAATGAAGCCCTGCGAATTCTAGACCTCCTGACGCAACTCGCTGTCGAAGCAGATGATCTGGCCACGCCCCCGCCAAGCCCTGCCGAAGGCCTCCGGCAAATCGTCGGTGACGGCGCCATCGGGGTATGGTCCGGGCGAGACGGAGATGTAGCACTCTATGAAAACGGCGCGTGGCAGTTCTTCGTTCCCAAGGCTGGCTGGCGCGCCTATGTGAATTCGCGCGAAGCATGGTGGTCCACGACGGGAACGAGTGGATCGATCTCGACAATGCGGAGTTGCAGGACATTGAGGCTTTCGGTCTCGGCATGACCGCGCTGACCGAGGCTCCTTTCTCCGCCAAACTCAACGTCGCCTTCTGGACAGCGCTCTACAGGGGAGACGGAGGAACTGGCAGCGTCATCACCACGATGAACAAGGAGGAAAGACGTCGACGATCTCGGTCTGGTGCTACAGCAGGACTTTCGTACAAAGGCGCTTTTGGGGTTGTTCGGCACCGATGATTTCAGGCTCGCGACCTCTACGGATGGGACGAATTTCAAAGACGGGCTGATTGTACGGGCGAACACCGGCGTAGTTGATCAGCCTGAGCTTCCAAGGTTCAAGGCCCATACGAACTTCGACAACTTCGCCGCAGCCGATACCTGGATCAGGATTGCCATCAACAGTTCCGATCTGAACGATCAGGGCGCGTTCGACGCCGCCACAAATCTGTTTACCGCGCCGGTGGCGGGAAGCTATCTCTTCGGCGCGACCGTGGTCTTTAAGGAGAACGCGACGGATCAGGTGAGCATGTCCGCCCGTCTCGTCGTCAACGGAACGGATGTCATCGCTGGTTCCCGCGTTGAATTGACC